>JAUXAJ010000205.1 GCA_030620005.1 Promethearchaeota archaeon
GAAATGACAACTCCTTGAAAAACAATGGCAAAGCGGTAAAAAAAAGTTCTAATTCCCGCAAGTGTCGCGTCCACCCTTTTTCCCATTACTAGCGCAAGATCATCATTTGTATCACTTGCAATAGGCATTATCATTATTGTATAACCAGAGTAAGGAATCCCTCCTAAAAAATTAAATAAGATCGCTTGGTCTAAAGTAGTCAAGAATATTGTAGGAATATAAAAAATACTTGAAAAAAGCAAGCTTATTTCAAATGTTTTCTTGAACCCAAATCTCTTAGAGAATCTAACCCAAAAAGGTATGGCTATTAAGTAACCAATAAAACCAGCTAAACTGATAAGCACTGAAGCTGAATAAGGCTCCCCCAAAATGTCTTTAATAAAATAAATTTGTGATGCGTTGTTTAAAGTTTGGGTTGTAATGATAAAAGTATACGCAAGGAGGATGATCACGAAATTTTTACGTCTAAAGGCTGTTTTTACCACATTGAAGAAATTTTTTGACTCGGCAGTTTCATAACCCTGAAGAAATGATTCCTTTAACTCTTTTGACTCACCTATGCCGAGAAATAGAATAAAGTTGCAAAAGACCAAGATTATAACCACTATTAACGCGGCTTGTAAGAACGTGCTCCTATCCCCATATACAATGACGAGCGGGGGGATAAAACCTATAAAAATAACTCCTATACCTGCTATAGCCGATATCAAAGCAAATGATTTTCTACGAGCGTGTTCTGTACGAAATTGATTAGTAAAACCACTATAAATGTGGACATTATAAATTGAAAAGAGAGTGTCAAATATACAGGTAATGATTACCATGTATAAGAATATTATCAACGCGTTTTCGTCCATATCGATATTAGGTGGAGAAAAAATAAGAAAATAACAAATTAAAATCGGAATGCTAGTAATAACTATCCAGGGAGCACGTAGTCCCCACTTTTTCGTCCATCTCATTGGCTTATCCGTTAAATAACCAAGGAGAGGATCATTTATCATGTTCCACACAGCAAATATTACAAACGCTAGTCCCACTAGCATGACAGGTAACCCAATCTCAACCTCATAAAAGTAAAAAACAATACTAGAGTAACCTCTTAATAAATAATTGACGACAAGATAGCCAAAACTATATGATATAATTTTGCGCGTAGAAACCCCTGCTTTCAATTCTGCTTTCAATTCAATTACTTTTTTAGATGTTTCATTTTTCTTTTTCATATGTAATATCACCAAAAATATTAATCGATTACAATTACTTTCTGTAATTTATAATTCCATTTAAACATTAAACAAATATTTTGGCATTAAATGTGATATCTATATGTGTGTTTTGCTTAAACTTTCTTAAAATTTAGATCATTACAATATATTAATTTTTGAGTTAAGAAATAGACATTATTGTCAATATTGGAGTCACTTTATTGTTTAATTAATTCAATTTTCAAAATGGAAGATAGAAAACCTTATATTTTTCTTTTAGTAATGGTATTTATACGAGGAGGGTCATCCATATATTACGGTTTGAAAAGTATAACTCAGATGTCGGGACACTGACTCAATCACAAGTTACACTCATCTTTTCCTTGACAATTTTTACAGTTTTGATTGCATGTGGAGTAAATGGCTTTCTTGCCGATCAAATATGAAGGAAACCTTTATTGCATGCTTGGTCATTTTTAACACCGATATCAGTATTAATAGCATATTTCTACCTTAAGGAAACCAAAAGAGTAGAATTAGCTATAATAAAATAATCAAAACTTCTCATGAACCTTTTTTTTTATAAAGTTTTAAATATAATTAGGTTTAACTCTATTTAAATTAAAGAACATTGTTAGGAAAAAAAAAAATTTTAAACTTAGGTGTGAAAGATGAGTCAAACTCCGTTTGAGATGTTAGAAGGATTTGTAATGGATTTAATGTTACAAATGAAAATTCCTGGAATGAGCGTTGGTATTCTAATGAATGGTAAATCCGTTTATGCTGAAGGATTTGGAGCACGAAATTTGGAAAATAATATTCCCATGACTCCAGATACTCTTTTTGGCATCGGTTCTATTTCTAAATCTTTCGCTTCCTTGGCAATCATGCAACTTTACGAACAAGGCAAGTTAAACTTACAAGATCCTGTAAATAAATACATGAATTTTAAATTGGGTTCGAAAGAGAATCCAATTAGAATCCATCACATATTAACCCATTCAACAGGGCTTCCAGAAATTTGGGCAACACATTCGATCACTTTCAGAATGACAGGTGGATTTGACGCATTAAATCCCTTAGCTAGTTGGAAAGACTATTTGACATTCATCAACGGAGCCGAAAGCGAAAAATTTGCCGAACCCGGTCAGAAATATTCGTACAATAACGATACTTATGCGCTTCTCGCCCAAATTGTTGAAGAAGCGTCAAATAAACCTTATTCAGATTATATCATGGAAAACATACTACAACCACTTCAGATGAATAGATCTACATATTCAAAAGAAAAATTCGAAAATGATTTTAACGCTATAACTGGATACCTTGCCTTGGACGGGGAGATAGTATCTAATGCGCTTCCATTTAATCAATTCAGTCTCGCTAGCGGTGGATTGACAAGTTCCGTTAAAGAAATGCAGAATTACATGATTGCTCTCATGAGCGACGGCATATTTAATGGAAAGACAATTATTCATAAAACATCTCTTGAAAAAATGTGGACGCCTCATGTTAAAGTGAGTGAAGGGATGGAAGCAAGTGAAAAAGCAGGTTACGGGTATGGATGGAGGATTGATAATGATTTTTTTGGACACACGCTCATTAGCCATGGAGGTGATTTTCATGTGTGTGGCGGAGAAGTTGCAATGATTCCCCAAAAAAAGATGGGTGTAGTAATTGGTTTGAATAAGCAGCCAGGTCCAGTAGCGGAAATGATTGCAAGAGGTATTCTAGCCGTGTTTTTAGGAAAAAATATTAACGACGCAGTCCCCCTTCTTTCCAGAATAGAAAAACTTCAGTTTCTAGTCGGGAAATATCAATCATATAAAGGCATGCTTAAAGCTGAAATCATGATGGAAGGAGGGATGCTGGCAATGAAAGCGCACCTTCCAAGAATGCTTGGTGGAACTGTTACTCTTCCTCTAATCCCAAAAAATATCAATAAACTTCAATTTACAGTTCCAATGTTAGGTATGGAAATGCCTGTGCATGTTATTGAATTTGACCAAAAAACTAAAAACATTTCTCTCATGGTTGATAGATACTTATTACATAAAATATAAATTAGAAAAAAACATATGATAAAAATTCTTACCCTATTATTTATTTTTTCTTAAATTAAGCTAAAAGTTAAATCATTTTTCCCACACCCAGGACATTTAAAAGCCTCATCTGGAAAGTCTTCTAATTCAAACTCGTGACCGCACTTATCACATTTAAACTTCATTGTTATTACGCACGGTTTTTTTTAAATATCTCTTTAAAATTCAAAAAATAACCAATATTCATATTTGATCGTATTTCTTATTAAAACTTTACGTTATTATATGTGTAAAAAATTAGAAAAATAATAAGGGTTTTTAAACAATGGAAAAAGTCCCATCGTCTTTACCGCATTCTGGGCATTTATCCGGAATATCTTCATTCTCGAATGTTGCACCGCAACTATCACAAGACCAAGGCATCACAAGACCAAGTTTAAATATTCAATTATATGAATAAAAGTTTTAAATTAACTATTAAAATATAAAAGATTTTTTATTAAAAGGTTTGCAAAAACAGTTCCTTTATAAACTGAGTATATTAATACTTCCAAATTATATGCCAAATTTTAAATTATATATTTAAGATTAAAAAGATGATAACTTCTTTTCAAAATAGGGGGAAATTAAACATGAATGAAGGTACCTCTAATAAAACATTTAATAAGATGGCTTTACAAATTCGCAGAGTGGGGTACTAAATTAAATCCTTTACATAATGAGTTTGCGATTGATATTTACGAAGAAGGAATACTACAATTCTAAACTTCTTTTTAATTTCTTTTCTATTTGATTAATGATTAATTAAAAAATATAATATTAATTTAGTATAATTTCTTGAGTTCCAAAAGACAAGGACCGTGTATAAATCATCTTATTTGATACTTCTTAGTATTAGAACGCTAATATCTTCAATTTTAATTTTGTCTTTTTCATTTTCTGCCAAACCATATGTTAATCCTAATTCACATAAAGGACACGAAGAAATTATAATGTTCGCTCCAGTTTCTTTTAATTCGTTAATTCTATTGGTTGCTTCCTTAATTGCTAATTCTTTATCAGCCCAATGTAACGTTCCGCTCCAGCCGCAACAATGCGTCTCTTCTTTCTTGTACAATGGCTCATTTAGTTCAATCCCTTGAATTTTTCCGAGAAGGTCTCTAATTGATGTAGTATCATTTAAATTTCTTGCGAGAAGACAAGGATCGTGGATTGTTATCCTCTTGAATTCGTCTGAAATTGGTTTCTCAAGTTTTATCTTGCCGTCTTCCACTAATTGCTTGATATACTCTACGATGTGAATTATTTTTGCATCAATATTAATATCTACTTTTTCATATCTTTTTGTTAAGGTAACAACGCACCCTGGACATTCTGAAACAATAATTTTTGCTCCAGTACTTTCGATTAATTCCTTGTTTTTATTAGCTAAGTCCTTTGCAATATTAAATTCTCTTATATTAAATGCAGGAGCTCCACAACATGATCTTTTAGCTAAGTTAGTAGAAAATTTAATTCCGGCTCTTTTTAAAATCTCTATGTTAGCCTTGACTATATCGGGAAACTTCATGGCTTCACAGCCTATATAGTAAAAAACATCGTCATTACCATCCGTTTCAATGTTGTCAATTCCTCTCATCATGTACGTTTCAAAAATATTGTAATCTTCTATTGTATTTGTCTTTTTTAACTTCTCAATTTGTTCCTTGCAAAAATCAGGCATGAAACCTTTATCATTGATATCATCTCTTACCGTTTCAAGTAATGAAACAACAGAGAAGTCAAACGGGCACCAAACTTTGCAGTTTTCTTCGTTCGTGCATTTATACATTAAATTTACGAATTCTGAGTCATTAAAATCAATTTTTCCCATTGATAGATAATAACCAATTTTGGCTTTAAAACCCGGGCTCATGGTCTCTATTTGTGCCGCTTGGAGTGCTCCGCAATCGAATCTACACATGTTAGGGCACAACATGCAATTAATTAAATTTTTTATATCTGCTTTATACTCTCCTTGTGGATAAAAATTAATTTTTGCTTTTCTAAAATTCTTAAATATCTTTCTTTTTAATTTTGGAAGTTTATTGAGTAAAGGGAGTATCCAGCTATATTTTTTTAAGGTTTCCATTTATTTAACACCTCCTTTCCAAGCGCTTTCATAAATTTTGCCCGGATTAAAAATATTATTTGGATCAAGAACTTTTTTAAATTCTCTTAGAATTTCCATGCTTTTACCCCATTTAGCATCCATCCAATAAGCTCTATTAATGCCTATTCCGTGATGATGGGCAATTGATCCTCCGGCGTCTAAAACGGCTTTGATTGTTGTATTCCAAACTTCTTGATAAAACTCGAAACTAGTTTGTTCTCCCATTTCAACACCGGCAAATGAAAAGTAAAATCCTACCCCATTTGGATAAAAGTGAGATACATGTGCGGTAATTAAAAAGAGACCGTTTATTTTTTTAACAGTTTCAAGCACATCATGATACATTTTTGGTGCATTATCCCAAGAAACGGATACTTCTATCGTATCAAATACAATTTTATTTGGAGGAAGACTGCTTGTTTCGGTTATTCGAAATCTATTTTCAAACCAATGCTCAACGGGGGCTTCTCCACAATATCTTCCTGAGTTTTTTTCACATTTTTCTCTCGTAATTAGTTCTTCTAGATCTACAAGCCTCTTTTTACCTTCGCATACAAAAACAACCATTATTTTACCAGACGCTTTCTCAACATCCGGAAAATGTCGAAAAGTTTCATCGGCATCGTAAATTCTAACAACAGAGGGATAAAATTGTTCTCGTAGAATTTCCCTTACAGCTTCTAAAGAGTCTTCAAAAGTGGGAAAAGCATAGGATATTAAGGCCCTTTTCTCTGGATAAGGCCATATCTTTAAGGTGGCTTTAGTTACTATTCCTAATGTTCCTTCGTTACCGATAAATAACTTGTCTAATTGTGGTCCCGTGGCAGCTCTAATAATTGGTTTAAAATCAATTATCTCTCCTTGTGGTAATACGATTTCCATCCCTAAAACGATATCTTCGATCTTACCATATTTGGTGGAGAATTGACCTGCGGCTTTATGAGCGATCCAACCCCCTACAGAAGATGTATAGAGAGATTGAGGAATATGTCCACATGTATAGCCCTTGGCATTTAAATAACGTTCCAAATTCATGCCATTCGTTCCCGTTTCGACGTTTACCGTTAAGTCTTTATCATTTATTTCAATAATTTTATTGAACTTTTTCATGTCGATGATTATACCCCCGCGAATAGGTATTGCTCCTCCAACAACACCAGATCCTTCTCCATAAGGTACAACCGGAATCTTTTCTTGGTTTGCTAGCTTTAATATCGCACTAATATGTTCTGATGTTTCGGGCCAAGTAATAAAATCAGCTAATCCTGCTATTTTTCCTTCTATTGTCCAATTATATGCCACTAATGTCGAGTCTTTAGTATAAGCAAAGATATCAATCTCACTCGTGGAAATATGTTTTTCTCCTAAGATTTCAATTAATTTAGCCTTAATTTTGTTTTTATCTTCAATTTTAACGCGATTTTCTTTATAAATCAATTCATAATCGTTCAAATTCATGATATTTCTTCTTAAAACATTTTGTTTGTATTTAATAGATAAATAATCGATTATTAAAAAAATGGTAATAATTATTTTATGCGTTATAAATATTTAGTTTAATTATGGAGTTCATAAAAGTTTTTGACTATACTAGTATTTATTTTGCTGCAGCAATGGGCATTTATGAAAATTCTTTTCCAATTCGCGAAAGAGCTTCAATTGAAGAATTAAAACAAAGACTTGAAAAAAAAGATGAAATTCTTCATGTAGGAGTTATTGACGATCTTGTTATTGCGTTTGGATTAATCCGTGTATTTAAAGATCCAGAATTTTTATTATTTGATTATTTTGCTGTTAAAAAAAATGAGAGAAAAAAGGGCTATGGTGCTCTTTTTTTAAAAAATCTATTTGAAGAATTGAATTTAGAAGAACAAAAGAAATTCATGATTTTTGAATTAGAACATCCGGATTTTGGCACGGATCGACAAATACGAAGACGAAGGATAAGTTATTTCAAGAGATTTGGTGTTAAGGTAATTAAAAACGTGAACTATTTTCTTCCTTCTTTTGAGATAGAAAATGAACATATTGAACCATTAGAAATGATTTTGATGGTATATCCGATTGCAGAACAACAAAAACTTTCAAGTAGTCTTTTAAGAAAAATGATATTTGCCCTTTTTGTGCAATTATACCACCAATCAGAAAGTTCTAAGTTTGTTCAAGAAATCATAAATAACATTCCAAAAAAGATAGAAATTGAATAAATCTTGAAATTAATTATCTTTTCTTGTTCGGTTCTCGTAAAATAAAAATTAGGTTTTACTTTTTATAAATTCTTAAATATCTTTCTTTTTAATTTTGGAAGTTTATCGAGTAAAGGGAGCATCCAGCTGTATTTCTTTAAGGTTTCCATTTATTTAACACCTCCTTTCCAAGCGCTTTCATAAATTTTGCCCGGATTAAAAATATTATTTAGATCAAGAAGCTCTATTAATTTGGTTATCTTGAAAATCCTTTATATTAAACATGGCTTAACTAATCTTCTAAATTAGAAATGATTTAACTAATTTTCTAAATTAAACATGACTTAACTAATCTTTTGAAGGAGATTTTTTCAAAAATAATCTATTAATCTTAAAAAATTGGAACGACGAAATAAGGACCCTTGGAGTTCCAAATCTCCACGCAATATAGTTGCACGCCGTAAATTAACTCCAAGATTTAGAGAATCAAAAAAAGTGAGAAATTTTTTTCTTCAAACAATTCTCATATCTGTTTGCGACACTTAAGCAAAGCTGGTTAGTGGAAGGTTTACCGAAGGATATATGTTTAGCTAATTTCTTCAAACATTATTTTTACTTGTTTTGTAATTCCGAACTTATTCGCCCATTTTCTAATGTACTCGACACGCTTATCTTTAGTCATATCTAAAATAATTATAGCAGGAAGCGAGGCAAAAGCAATTAAAAACATCATTGGGAATAATATTATCACGTTTATTATCAAAATAAATAAATTTATTTCTCCTGAAGTCTCGAACATTGAGATTAAATAATTAATACTTAACTGGAAATAGCTTAATAATACAGCAATTCCAGCATAACCTTTTAGGAGATGCATGTACCAGCCACCAACCGATCGTCCTATAATAGGTTTGTCAAGATTATTTCTTTCTACCCTTTCTCTGTTTGAATAGACGATTCCAGCATCCAATAGAAACCATACAGGTGAAAATAAAGCCATTGAGACCCCGATTGTAATTGATAATAATACGATAAAGGCAATAAGAGTATATGTAATCGCGGGAACGTCTCCTCCAGCATACTCTATTCCAATATCACCTACAATTGCATATGCAATATTTTCATTCATTGCAAACATTAGTGAAAAATTTATTGCCATTAACGCTGGAAAAAAGGCTTTAAAAGTATTTTTAAATCCTTTTGATTCAAGATTATCTTGAATCCCATAAGTCATGTTCGTTCCAATGGTTTTTTTATGAATGAAAAGATATAAAGGTCCTAAAAGATATCCAAATAAAACTCCACCAATTATAGCTCCGAGAGGCCAAAATACTATAAACATTAGAGAAGTCTCCGTGAGACCTTTTCCTGGAAGGAAAAACGCCAAGTCTTGGTTTGCTCGCATGGGCTCGAGTATTACGAGTATAATAGTAGTAATAGCTATATAAATTATGAAATTCCGAAGTGGTTTATTATATTTAGACATTTTTTTCATTCGCAATTTTTTACCTTTATTTATTATAATATATAAACTTTGCTAATATTAAACTATATTTTAATTTTATATATTTTTTGGGATAATTAATGTTTTAATTACTTTCGCAACTAGGTCCTGGCCCATACACTTCGTTTAAGCCATAATTGTCGTAAGCCCCAAATTTAAAAATTATAACGACTGCATCAATGAAAACAAATTATTAAAAGAAGGTCGACGGTCGGCGATGCGCTAATGTATCCCCACACGCTTTTTCAAAAAGAGTAGCACACCGACTCGACCGCCGAGGAGCGTAATGGGTGTCACGATGTGGTCGAATTGTTGAATATAACACTCAAGGAACGTATAAAAAAGGTTAATTCATGTTAGCAGAGAAGTAATTTCAATGAATATTTTCTGATGGTTTTGATGAGTTAAATTAAATAATTTTACCTTGAAAGAAAGCCACGCCCTTCATTCAGGACGTGGATGATTCTTTTCATTTAATTAAACCTGTTTAAAAATGATCTAAATTGTTCAAAAAATGGGTTCGTAAATGAAACTCTTCTCTCACTATATCACTAAATCGACACGCCCCTTAAA
>JAUXAJ010000140.1 GCA_030620005.1 Promethearchaeota archaeon
GAAAAATAGTATCAACTTATCGTTAAAAATGGGGTGCGTATAGATGTAAAACTAGTACAAATTTTAAAGATAATAAAGTTTTAAATTAATAGAAACCAGATCTTTATTATTCTTTAGAAAAAATTACAAAACTTAAGTTATTAAATTAACAATGAAAGAAATTAATATTATTAATGATATAAAAGAGCTTTAAAATGGCTATAATAAATGAAGAAAGAAGAAAAAAAAAACATTAAAAGCAATTTTAGTTGGCGCAGGTAATAGAGGCCTGACAGTTTATGGGAATTATGCTTTAAGAAATGCAGAAAAACTAAAATTTATCGCTGTTGCAGAACCCATAGAAGCAAGGCGTAAGAAATAGAATCTTCGATATTTAATACACTTTAGATTGTTTTTTCTTGTTGAATTTAATATTTTTTTCAATGCTTTAATCATCTCTACCGTTATACTTCCTGCCATTTTTATTTTATTCCTATTTTTTAATTATTTATTGGGGATTTTACCGTTATCAATAAAAAGATATTTAAGAAAGGAAACCTAAAAAAAGTAAAAGCATATTGAAAAATTTAATTTTTACACAAATACAAATTATCGAGAAAAATGAACTCTAAAACAGCGTCTAAAGAAATTTTATCGAAAGAAATTTTACCCCTCCCCTCAAAGCTGGGATTTGGAGGCGCCACATTTTCTAGCGCCGTTCTACAAGGCATTGCGTTCGGGTCGATAACATTCTTCTATAATGTGATATTAGGTGTAAACGAAGAACTACTGGGAATCGCTTGGTTGATTTTCGCTGCGTGGAACGCCATCAACGACCCTCTTTTTGGTTTCCTCGAAGACAGGACGAAATCCAAAAAATATGGAAGGAGAATTCCGTACCTTCGCTTTGGAGGTCCAATTTATGGGCTTTTATTCATTTTTTGCTGGTTTCCGCTTGTGGACCTTACTAACCAGTTAGCGTTATTCTTCAATTTTCTGCTCTTATTATTCGCCTTTGACACGATTTACACGATCATTGGACTTATCACGTATTCTCTGCCTGCGGAAATGACCGTATCGTCGAACGCTCGCGCCAATTTAATGGTTTACGGCGCGTTATTTAGCGCACTAGGACTCTTAATTTCGTTCTTATTGCCGATCTTGTTCTTAACTGGGGTTACGGAAGAGCTAGATCCTTCTTTTTATGTGGTCATGATTATCATAGGAATCATCTGCGGTACCATCTTGTTTATTAGTAGTTATTACATCAAGGAAAACAAGTACACTCAACTCGAAGAACCTTTAGGAATCGTTGATGGCTTTAAAGAGACATTTAAAAACAAATCTTTTCTCATCTTTGAAGTTTCAAACTTTTCGTTCACACTCGCACAGACTATTTTGACAACGGCTGTTTTTTATTACTTGAATTACGTTTTGAACCTCGCAGGATTTATGGCAATGGTTCCACTAATTCTCTTTTTCTTGATGGTCTTTGTCTTTACGGTGGTTTATAGCAAGATATTGAAAAAGCTGGGAGTAAAAAAGACCTTCATCATGGTTCTCGTGTTCGTAGGATTCTCGTTCATTCTCTTTTTCTTCATTGGCTGGGTCTTTGAAACGGCGATAATTGGAATGCTCTTATTAGGAGCCAGCTTTTCAGGATATTTCGTCACAGGGCAAATGGTTATGGCGGATGTCATCGATCACGATGAGATCCTCACGAAAAAGCGTCGAGAAACCAGTTATTCGGGTATGAACGCTTTAATCACCAAACCGGCGATTTCCATCGCAAATTGGCTTTTTCTCTCCATAATCGCTTCTTTTGGGTTCCAAAAGGAGTCGTTGACGCAAGAACCGCTAACGCAGCTTGGCATCATGATTGGCTTTACATTGATTCCAGCCATTTTCATTTTATTTAGCGCGTTCGCCATGAAATATTTCCCACTGGACGGAGAAGAATGGAATAAAAAGAAAGAAGAACTGAAAAAGATACACGCAGAGAAAGAAAAGCGATATATGGAGCAACTTGAAAAGCAGGGAATATTGTAAACAATAATTTTTTATAAAAATTATTAAAATTAGAATCTTAGATATTTAATTAAGGATTATAAAAATTAGAAAAAAATTTTGTGGTAAAATTGCCAATAATAGGAATTGATTATGAAAAATGTAGTAATTGCGGCACATGTTTGACTGCTTGTCCTCTCCCAGGATATTTTTATAGCAGAAAAGAAGGGGAAGATAAGGTTATATACGATAGTCTGGGGAAAAAATGTCTAATGTGCGGTCAGTGCATCTCACAATGTCCGGAAGAAGCGATTCTATTCAAAGATATGGGAGAATCTTACACATTTGATGGTATCCAAGACATTGAATCATTTGCTCCCTACGAAAAGATTGTTAATTTTTTAGCTGCTTGTCGTTCTACTAGAAGATATAAGAAACAAGAGGTTCCGAAAGAAATCTTAGAAAAAGTAATTAGAGCAATGTCTTATGCTCCCACCGGTATGAACATGAGGTCTGAAAACTTTACTATAATTTCTGATAAAGAAACTTTAATAACCTTAGCGGACGCTATATTAGAAGAATTACAAAAGGAACCTTCTAACTGGCGCATGTTTCGCCGCCAATTTTCGCTTATAGAGAAGATATACGATATACCCGTGTTTTACGACGCTCCACACGTGATTTTCATTAGTACACCTCTTAACATGATAATGGGAGGATTTAACATGGGAAACATTATTACTTATGGAAGACTAACCGCTTAAACGCTTGGGTTAGGCACGTGTTGGAACGGTTGGACTCAAATTGCAACGAATAGCAATCCACAAATAAGAAGAATTGCAAAAATTAAAGCACCTTTGGTCTGTGCGTTCACAATTGGCTATCCTGATGCGAAATATTATCGAATTCCTCCGCGATCCGAAAAAAAAGTTAAATTCATTTAAAGTTTTAATTAAATTTTGAGGGTTTCCCGATAAAATCTTCAATGAAATGCTAGAGCTTCAAGGCGAATATTTGAATTACTTTAAGAAGTGAATTGATTTCGAATCTATAAAAATTACATTAATTACATTAATGTCAAAAGCTTTAATTACTTGAAAATCCTAATATCTATAAAACTATGAAAATACTATTTTGATATATGAATTCCAAACAAAATCCTAATTTAGAAGAAAAAGAAGAGAGAATCAAAAAAGCAACTGATATTCTTACGAAATCATGGTGGTTTTGTTTTTATTTAATTATTGCCCCCATTATAGTTGCTCTAATTACATTTTTGTTATTATTTAGTTTTATTATATTTTATTTTTTTACAAAAGACGAGAATATTAGATATGTCTTTTCTTTTGCTTTTTCATGCCTAGCTTACATGTTATCCTTGTTATTTTTTTACAAAGCGTTTGATAAATTTAGGAAAAAACCATATTTTAAGAATTTGGAAAATAATTTATCTGCTCGAATAAATGTTCTTTTCCTAATTACTATATCTTCTTTAGTAGTAACGCCACTGTTCATTTATATTACTCCCGAAGATTATGCTTTCGAACTGCTTCCTTTAACATCTTTTATTATTCTTTACAATATTATTTGGTACTATTATTTTTATCAGCCTATTGATTATTATGACGATTCTGAAGGGAAATTCAAATATATTCATGATTTAAAGGCAAGTATAAAACAATGGCATAATTTAATTATTATTGTAAATTACATCGTTCAAATTATTTTTTTGGCATTAATATTTTACACAGAATTTTCTTGGTTATATGCCCTTATCACAAATATAGTCTTTTATCTTCTTACAAGTATTTACACAAGAAATCAGAAGTTAAAGATTAAAATCGCTATTAACGAGAAAAAGTCGCTTTTTCTTGAATTAAAAACGTTCCAAAAAAAATTTGTAATCAGCGTGATAAGCCTTATCTTTTGCTTTTTAATTCAACTTCCACTCATTATATTAGCTTATAGTTTGCCTCAAATCCAATACATGGATGTAGAATTTATTTTTAGCTTACTTCTAATAGCTTTATTTGTTTTATTTTATTTTAAAGCAAGATTATACATCTTTTTCCAATATAGCTTTTCAATTAGCCGATTTACTAAAGTTAAGGATATTGACGATTCTAAAAAAATCATTTCTGAGAAATTTCAAAAATTTCAAAAGTTTAACTCATCTCTCTCAATTGTTTTAATTGGAATAATAATTTCATTCTCGTTTTTATTAGATATACTACCGTTAATCCTGATAATTCTACCATTCTTTTACATTCTCTTTTACTACGAAGAAAAAGCAAAATTTTACGATAAGAAGCAAAATAGATATAATTTTTTATTAAATACATTAGCAATTCTATTGGCAATATCTTTTGGTATTTTACCAATAATATGGATCGGCATAACTTGGAACATTCAATTAATAATCCTCTTAATAACATTATATTTCATTTTAGAAATTTTCGTGAGACAAAATTATTTTGATAAAGAGGATGTTATTGTCATCCAAAACATACTAGCTATTGCCAGTTTTTTATTAATAGCCTTTTCTTTTTATCCAATAATTATCGTGGAATATTTAAGTTTCACATCTGAACCAATTTTAATATACTTAGTAAATTTTCTTTTGACTTCTCTTTTAAGCTTAACAACTTCAATAATTTTCCTTTACATTCTATATGCTCGATATTTTCATAAAAAACTTTCAAAAACTTTCAAATTAAGTGTCATCATTAATTTTATTTTAATAGAACTATTCATATTTGCTTTAATATACTTTAGATTGTTTTTTCTTGTTGAATTTAATATTTTCTTCAATGCTTTAATCATCTCTACCGTTATACTTCCTGCCATTTTTATTTTATTCCTATTTTTTAATTATTTATTAGGTTTATTTTCGGTAAGAACCTTCTTAAATTATTGTTATTATACTTTTTATTTTTTAATTTTCTCAAGTTTTATCTCAATAATAATTCTTTTTTATGATTTTTCTCTAATTATTTTGTTAGATCTGCTTCTTCTTTCCATTTTAATGCATTACCAATTAAAGTTTGGGTCAAAATTAGAAAAAATAAAAGAAACAACTTTTTCAAGATTTATCATTGTTAATTCTTACTTGGTTTCTATTGAGCTTTTTATTTTATTTTTTAATTTATTCAATTCTATCTTATTTTTAGACATGTTATTGTCTTCGTTCTTCTCATTATGCTTGATATGTATTTTAGTCTCGATTTTTTCAAAAATGGAGAATATCTTCTCAGAATCCATAAAAACAATAATAATTGAATGCACATTGCTTTATTTTACATTTTTAACATTCTACTATTCTTTTATTTTGTTGTTTGGCTCTTTTTATGTTATTGTTATTCCTATTATTATTTCCACTAGTAGCTTCTTCTTACCATATTATTATGCTTTTAAGAAAAAAATCCTAAAGCTATCTCTATTAAGAAAAATCGCAATTATTAATTTTTTGATGTTGTCAAGCTCTATTATCTCGATTCCAACGATTATTGGATTAGAATTGGTAAGATTAGGATTATCTTTGAATATAGGTCTTGTCATAAATTCAACAGTACTCATTTTTTTTGGATTTCTATCAATTTTAAGTATCATTGCTCCAAAAATCCAATTAAAGGAAATTCACTCGATATATATAAAAACAACTCAAATACTCACGTGGTTTTCTATTTCGATTTTAGCTTCAATACAATTCAATTATACTTTTATAGATGATTCAAGTATTAGTTTTAATTATTTTATTCTTAGCTCGAGTTTTTTAATTTTCTTTCTTTTAAATTTTTTTAACTTGAAATTATTTGAGAATTTGAATAAGCAAATTCGTGAATTAAGAGATGCCAAGCTTAATTCAGAGAAATGTTATAAATTTCTAATTAATTTTCAAAATTTTGTGTTTTATGGCATTGTCTTTTCGTTATCATATGAAATTGCCACGATAATTCACATGAGCAATCTTTTATATTTATTACCATCGGATTTAGAATTTTTAAACATTTTATGGTATTTAGGATTCTTTTTTTCGTCTATTTTAATTTTAACAAGATTTAGTAAATACGTGACGGATGTAGAATTTTCAAGAGTAAAGAATATTCTTGAAATAATATCTTGGTTTTATGTAAAAATTATTGCTTGTGTATTTTTTGCCATATATGCTTTTCCCTTCTCAATTATTAACAAAATATTTTTATTTTCATTAATTTTTTGCGTGCTAACGCCTATTTCTGTCTATTATTTTGGAAAATTTAGAGATATTTCCGAAGATAATAAGTATTTGATAATAAAAATAATTTCGTGCTTGTTTCTAATTTCACTTATTGTTTTTTACATGGAACTCTATTGGTTTTTTGTAATTTTAATCCCAAACTTCAATGAAAATTTAATTTATTTCATTTGCATTGCTATTTGTAATCTATTACTATTATCAAACTTTTACATGACAAGAATAAATCTAACAATACAAAAGGATTCCAAGTTTAAGCTTTATAGTTTTTTCGGATCTTCACTAATTCTTTTTGCGAGCATGCTTTATTTCATACCAGAAATATCTGTAGTTCTCTTAATCGTTTCATGTTTGATTTTATTTTCTCAAAGAAATAAAAATTTTATAATTAAAATTGTTAGCTATTTTCTTTTAAGTTTAATTGGCTTCATGGAGATACAGGTAATCTTAAATATTTACAACTTACTTTCTGGATTTGATTTTATTCCCGTAGGTTTTTTTATTTTGGTTTATCTAGCTTCATTAATTGTAGTTGTATTAATATCTGTGTTAATAAATTTAAGAAAAAGTATTAAATTCGAAGTACTTTCACTATTTACTTTAATATCAATCCAAACATTTGTTTTTATCCTTACATATACCAATGTATTACTTATTTATAACATTACAATAACATTTTTTATATTTTTTCTATTTACAGGTATATATTTACGCCAAAATAATGATAAGCGCTACAAGTGGTTCATAAACCCATGTATACTTCTTGCTGTATTTGATTTTACCAGTTGGATTTCTTATTCGTATCTTTTTACCATGGAAAAATACCAAATCATTAACCCAATCCTAACTTTTACATTAACCTTAAGCACGACCGGATTTACTTTTGTATTCTTATATAATAAAGCACCAGAAAAAATTAGGAGACAATCTTTTTTTACAATTTTAACGGCAGTAATTATCTCATTTCCCTTATTTATATACATCTTGTTTATTTCTTATTACCCAATTCCGTTGGAACAACCAATTCCTTTAATAATCGCAATTAATATTGGAATTTTCCTTTATTATCTGTCAATTGGAATATATCAATGGAAAATATCCTGGGCAATCTGGAAAACAGGATGGTTCATTTGGATTGCAATTCCCATTGTTAATTTTATTCTTATTTATAGGATTTTTACGGGTATAGATGTTTTTACAAATTCCTTAAATATTTTTGGTGTAAACTCAATTTATTTATTTGAAGTGAATCTTTTAAGCGGTCCCTTCATACTCACATCCATTATATTTGTTTTATTTTACTTACCAGTATTATATTTTAAAATAAGGAAATATTTTACGCAAATAATCATTGCTATTTGGGCAATAAATTTAATATTGGTTTACTGGTTTAGCCAAAATCTTTTCTTTGGATACTTTTTATTAATTAATTCGTCTTTTTTTCTTTTTGCCATTATTTTACTCATGCCAATATTCTATGCATTAAAACAATGGAAAATACTTTCAATTTTCTGGTTAATATTGATAGGAACTAATACCATCTTTTTACAAATTTTATTTAATGAATTTGGAGTTTTTATTGAAATTTCTATATCGATGAATATCCTTATTGTTGGATTATTTCTCATATTATATTCCTTTTTTCCAAATATAAGATCAACGGGTAGCGTTCTCATCGTAGCATATTCCACAGTATTATTAGGAATTTTCTTAATCATCTATTTCGTGCTTTTTGCAGTTTTATTAAATCCATTAATTTCTATTAACATGGCATTTTTGGTAATAGCGTTAAGTCTTTTTACTTCTAAATATTTAAAATTTAACAAAAAACACATTAATTTATTAATTTCTTGGATTTTAATAATCAATTTATCATGGTTAACTTTTAATACATTTAGCTTGATTCCCGGTTTAGAATTATTTGCTTTATTTTTAGCACTTACTATATTCGGAGGATCATTCTTCGTTTTTGATCATTTTAAAATGATAAAACCCATAAATAAGGGAATTCCCTTGTTAATTTTAGCATTTGGAACGTCTTCGACTATATCCTCCGTTTTATTTATATTTTTTCAAGCATCTGCGCTCATGATTTGTGCAATATTTACAATAATAAGTATATTGTTTTTGTACTTCATGCTTGAGGATTATAGATTTGCATTATGGTATTTAATTCCAATCCCTTTTTCATTTTTAATATTAGATCTATTAATCCTTATTGATATAATTCAAACTGTCGCAATCTTGACTTATTTAATACTTTATATAATCATCTTCCAATTAATTTTCAATTCTGTAAATAGTTTCATTAAAGGAGATAAGACTAAAATTGAAAATAATTTGATGAAGTTTTATAAAAATCAAGAATATCTTAATACTTTAAATTTTGGTTGTTTTGTAATAAATTCATCTTATATCTCGTTATTTGCTTCCATTATTAGCCGAGTAATTCTAATTCAGATATTTTTGGAACAATTAATAGTATATTATCAAATTCTTGTATTTTTTACGATTTTGTCGATTTTAATGCTATTTAGCATGAAATATTTCAAAAATAAGGAATTAGGTTCAAAAGTCAAGGACCTAACATTATATTTAGACAAAATTGGTATTCTTTTATACTTGGTCTTTTCTATAGCTATTGCGTTGGACCTGTTGTTAATAATGATTCTTTTCAATATTGGAATTATTAATATTATTTTCTTATTTATATTAATTTTTAGTGGTGTGGTTTTTTGTGAAACATTTTTTGAAGATAAAATATATTTTGATTTTTTGATAAAAAAATCAAGAAATCAGCTCAATTTTTGGTCTTGGTTCATTTTTTCAAACATTTCATGTGTTTATTTTTATGTTTTTCATTTGAATTTGTTTCTTTTGACATTGACAATTTCTTTATTAAATTTAATTTCTCTCTCTTTCTTGTCTAAAATTGGCATCACCAAAACGAACACGATTTATGAATCCCAAACAATTCTCATTCATATAATTTACATTTCGTTATCATTTTACATGGCTTCAGTATTATCTAGTCTAATTGGTATTGTATTCAAACAATTAGATGGAATACCGGCTATTTTATTCTTTTTTGTAACTTCTACATTCTTAATATTCGTTTTTAGTTATTTTTTTATTAAAATTAAAACAAGATTAAAAAATTGGATTGAATTTGCAATCATTATTATTTTTCAAGTATTATTTGCCATATTTTTTATAACTGTGTTTTTAATATTCAATATTTTAAACCTATTTACATCTTATTTGATTCTTTTAATTGAAACATGCATTTTTTTCATGACGGTCAAATATATTCATGTTTTATTTATTAAAAAAGAAAACACGAGTTTCATGATAAAAGCTTATTCATTATTAACATTGCTATTCTATTTCGAAACTAGTCTCATGACATTTGGTTTATTTAATGAATTTTTTGAGATCCTTGAAAGCATTTTAATTTCTCAAATAGTTTTGTTTACTTTTTCTTCATTCGATATTATCTATATCAAGAAAATAAAGCAAGCCTACATGTATTTTATTCATGCAATTAGCTATTTCACGATTTCTCTCTCAATTTTTTTATTTTTAGTTCAATTTGGAGAAATAAATCTAACATTCTTTATTTTAAATCTGCTTTTATTTTTGGCGATGCAATTCTATACAAATCATGCATTGTTTAAATCTTTCAATAAATTTACTCCATCAAATATAATGTTTTTTAATAAATGGAGAAAATACATTCAAAATATTTTAGGTGTTGCTTTTTACGCGTTACTAGTAGTTCTTACTCAAAATCTTCTTGTTTTCTTAGATATTCAAATTCAATTATTATTACTAAGTTTGCTTGTTCATGGATTAATGATTTTGGATAAATATCTCTTAAAGTTTTTAAATAAAGCTACAGATTACATTAGAATCATTTCTTGGATATTTATCATGATATTTTCGTCCACCCTATTTAGCTGGACTTATATTTTTTCAATAACCATAATTCCACTAATTAATTTCGTTCTCATTTTTGAGATTTTTTATTGTGCAAAATTACTCGAATTCTTTCAATTTTTTGCTATTAAAAAGGATAAAATAAGGTTTTATCTTTTTAATACATTGTATTTCAATTTTATAACATGGCCTTTCTATTTTGCCAGCCTATATATGACAATTCTCATTAATTTGGTACTCTTATCTTGTGGAATCACATTTATACTCACTTATGTTGATGAAATTTTGAAAGTAATCAACGAGAAAATCAGAATACTTCTAAGAAAAATGTTTTTTTTAATTATTGGGGGCCTTATTTCGGTCGATTCTTTTATCCTGTTTCATACTTTTTTTGATTTAAATTTAATTAACAATTTGAATATTTCATTATTTATCCTTTTAATTTTCATAGGTATCTTGATTAAACCGTTTAAAAAACACTCGTTTAAAGCATTATTATTTTGGGTCGCAACTTGCGTTGTACTAGGCTTTTTAACATATTTTCTTAGCACATCAATCGCTTTAGGAGGAATTTTTTTTGTTGTATTAATATTAATCTATCCATTTGTCTTTTTATTAGAAGAATTAAGGAATTTTTTTAATAAGTTCATGGATCTATTAATAGAATTTTATGGTCGACTTAAAAGAAAAATCACGAATGCTTATAGATATATGGTCAACTTTATAAAGAAGTATTTTAAATACATTTGGATAACAATCATGGTGATTACCGGTATTTCCATATTCATTTTTGTATTAAATTACCTGTGGTGGGTACATTCATTGTTATTAAGCTTAGTTGCATTTGTTTTACTTTCAACCATTCTTCCAAAAGAAGAAACAGACGACCCAAATGTCATGTTTAAAAGAAAAATGATTAATTTAATTTCGATATGGGGCGGGATAATTGGACTTCTTTTTGGGTTCTTGCCGCTTGAATGGTATATTCTTGTCTTGTGGATAGGTATTTGGATTTTAGGTGCTGTATTATTGCCATTTATCATTTACAAGGAGAAAAAAGAAAATATTTCTATAAAATGGAGATTTTACACCCTAATATCTCTTATCATCACGTTAATAATTTTTGGACTATTGTTATATTTACAAATAGCATGGTTAAATGCTTAAAGAGGATTTAAATCTATCATCTACAAATACCATTACATTAACCTTGAAAAATGTATAGGTTGCGGAGTTTGCGCGGTAACTCCAGAAGATGCTATCATGATGAAAAGATTAGAAAGAGAAACAATTCCAGAATCTAAGTAAAGCGTAAATTAAATTATTTTTTTCCTCATTTTTTAAAATTTTCACGAATTTTTAATTCGGTTAATTGATTTAATTCGATCAAGAAATCGTGCACGAATCCAACCCTTTTTTCCCACTCATCAGGAGTTTGAAATTGTTTTAACCATTCTTCATATCCATACATTGAGATTGCGGCGCTAAATCTATCAGGAGTTTCCCATTCGAGTCCTTCTACTTCAATATATTCCTTTTTAGATGCCCAAGTCCACAAAAGAATTGGCCAAGTGCCATAAAACCCTTTTGCCGTTACATTATTTACTTGAAGGATTTTATCTCCCAATTCTTTAGTAAATATTGAACACGCTGATAAAATGTCTTTTGTCTGTTTAAATCCCAAAATTTTTGAGCCAATTTCATTTATAATTACTTCTGTTTTTTTTTGCGTGGGAGGATGCGTATCATATGCTCGAGAACTGCGACCTACATGTAAGTAATTAACGTTCGAACTATTATTGAACAGTTTAATTAACTCATTTGGGAATGCATCGAGCCAGTGAGCCAACCTATCAAAATCTATGAAAAAAATCTTTTGAGCTTGAGAATTTTCGTTGCATTCTAAAGCAGCTCTAAGAGCATCGGTATAAGTATCAACTTGCCTCATGCTTGAGCTAACAGATACTTCAAATCCCTCGCGTATTAATAAATTGCGTAAAGCATCATTTGTAGCAGCTGTACAACAAACGGTCATTTTAGAAAAAAGATCTTCCATCAACGGTAATGTGGATTTTAATAAATTTTTTAAGGCAAATGTAGGATCGTGGATTGTCGAACATAATATTACATTATTGTGTTGAGTCATATTCTTTAAACGAACAAAATACTATTTGTTAATTCTTGATTGTGAGAAATATTAATTTTATTAGAACAATTATATATCAAAGTTATTTAATAAAAATATAAATTATTATCAAAGGGGTTTTTCAATTTTAGATGCCTTTAACAAAACGAATTATTCCTTGTTTAGATGTAACAACAGTTTCTGGGATTGCCAGAGTAGTAAAAGGTGTAAGTTTCCTAAATCTGAGAGATGCAGGTGATCCTATAGAATTAGGGGGCTTGTATAATGAAC
>JAUXAJ010000099.1 GCA_030620005.1 Promethearchaeota archaeon
TTAAAAGAAAATTATCCTGGATTCTCTGAATTTTTTAAAGGCGCAAAAATCGATTATGAAGAATTAACAGCAATGTCAAACTCTAAAATGGTTGAGAATGTTGTGCCTTATTTAGGAATTGTGTTAATAGGAGAGAGTGCTGGCTTTGTTGGTAAACTTGCTGGTTCAGGTTTGTATTTTTCTATGGCTATGGCGAATTTTTGGGTAAAAATGTTATCTAAAAAATTGTTGAATCTTTCGGGAGGAACAACAGAAGTTTCGAAGCATATAAATGGAATCTGGAGTTCAGAAAATGTAAAGGAATTTAATGAAAACTTTGAGACTTTTGAAACATATAAACATGTAAAAGACTCTTATAACTTAACTAGAGCATTTGAATATAAAATTTTTCGTCGATTAAGGACTGCTGAAAGAATAAACAAAAAATAGGACTACATTTCATCGTTATTAAAACAAGCGTGAAACTCAAGTGAATATTAATAAAGAAATATGTATGGAGAAATTTTGCCTACAACAATAAGTCCATAAATTAACAAAAGAATTAAATTTTAAACAAATAACCGAGAAAGTTTATTTTTTTGAAAACCGAATTAAAACAAGAGTAAAAATGAGCGCCATCAATTCTTGCATATCTGAAGCGTCCATCGACGCCTCGAAAAAGAGTAACATGATCGAAATTTCTCTATGATTATTAGTTTTAAGTTTCTCAAAATGCTCGTTTGATTCGAATGGGATATATAACATGATTCTCGGCTCGACAACAAGCACGATGTAGTTTCCATCAAGGTAACACAAGCACTCTTCCAGTTTCATTGAATTTCTTTTATACATCGGATTAGGAAGTCGCTTCTTTCTTTTAAAACACCACGAATTCCATGATTTCAAGAGATCTTTCGTGATTCGTGCGGAGGAATGGCAGTAATGCGTGTGTAAATGGGGAAAGAGTGATTTCCACTTAAAATAAAAGCTTTTTCTAATTTTTGGAAAAGAAGAATAACTATAATATGTGTTTCCTTTCTTGTTCACTTTCTTGAAAATGGGATTCTCCACGCACTTCTCAATCAAGAAATTGACCGAGTTCTTGAAATCCTCAATGGTACGAGCAATTTTATCGTATTTTCTCGTGGTTAATTTCAATGACATTATTCGTGCGGTTTTTATCGTTTTCAAGAGGGTATTATCTCCTCCTTTCGCTTCATTTCCTCATCTTTTCGTTTCATTCTTCTTTATCGTGATTTAACTCTTTCCAATATATTTCTTTTTGAATGAGAATAAGTATCTCACGATTTCGTTTAAAGAAGTAGAGGGCGTGAATTTAGTAATTTATACCATTTCTTTGTATATGAAAAGATATTACTTCTATTCACACGATATTACTTTTGGATACTATTGATATGCCCATTTTCTATGAGTTTGCATTTAGAATTTGACAAAAAATGGAAAAATAGGATTAGAATGGAATAATCGTAATAAAACATATTAAAATATTAAAATAATAAAACTTGATTAATAATTTTCATTTTTTATAAAGTGAAAATAATTATCTTTAAGATTTTATAGAAAAACAAAATAATAATTGATTTAAATGAAAGCAAATCACATTATAGTTGTTCCTGAAACGCACTGGGACAGAGAATGGTATGTGCCATTTCAGGAGTACCGTGCTAGACTTGTCCTAATGATGGATAAATTGTTAAAAATTCTGAGGGAGAATCCAGATTATAAAAACTTCACATTTGATGGTCAAACAATTCCAATTGAAGATTATATAGAAGTTCGCCCCCAAAGAGAAAAAGAAGTTCAAAAATATGTTCAACAGAATAGACTCTCCATAGGTCCAATGTACATTTTACCCGATGAATTTTTGATTAGCGGAGAATCCATGATTAGAAATTTGTTGATTGGCCATCAAATTGCCAAGAGATTTGGAAGGGTCATGAAAGCAGGCTATATTCCTGACCCATTTGGACATATCGCTCAATTACCACAAATATTAAGCGGATTTGAAATTCCTTCGGTATTATTTGCTAGAGGGTTTGGAGATGAGTTTGAAAACGAAAATTTGAACATGGAATTCACATGGGATGCTCCAGGGAGCGCAGCGTCTATACTTGCTATACATCTTGTAGGGGGTTATGGTTCAATTGCCGAAATAGAAATATCTTTAACGGACGGAATATATAAAGGCGCATTAAGAAGGATGAAGAGAGTGATATCTAAATTAGAAAAATACACTTCGACACCCATTGTCCTTTTAAATAGCGGTTCAGATCATCACGAAGCTCGCCCTGAGATACCAGAAATAATAAAACAGTGGAATGAGAGAAATCCAGAGGTATTCATGGAACAAAACGATTTTGAATATTATGTTAAGAAAGTATTAGAGACAAATCCAAAATTAAAACCGTTTCAAGGTGAACTTCGAGGGGGAAGATATCAAAATCTTCTTTCTGGAGTTTTTTCAGCACGAATATGGATAAAGCAGAGAAACACTTCAATCGAATATTTATACGAAAAGTATGCAGAACCCGCTTCTACGATGGCATGGATTCTTGATAATAATGGTGAATTCACATTTCCTGACGCCTACCTTCTAACAGGTTTGAAATGGCTAATAAAAAACCACCCCCACGATTCGATTTGTGGTTGCTCAATTGATGAAGTTCACGACGAGATGAAAACAAGGTTTGATTGGTCAGAACAAATCGGTAATGAAATATTTAAAGATTCTATGGTTTTTCTTGCTGACATGATCAAGGTAAAGGAGAATGACGGCAGGAAAATGAAAGTTCTTGTTTATAATCCGTTACCTTGGAAACGAACGGACATCGTGAACTTTTTTATAGGGACTACTCATAATGAAAATGTTTCTGTATATCCCGATGATCTTCAAATTGTCGACTCTAACGGTAATCAAGTTGAATACCAGTCTAAGAAAGTACCAATACCATCAAGAATCAGAAGGGAATTAATGGACGGATACAACTTCAGTTTCTTAGCGGAAATGCCCGCCTGTGGTTATAAATTATTTTATATCATCCCTAACGAAAAATCTGATGATTTTCATATAAGTACAGATAAATTCAACCTGTCGGAAAACAGTTTAGAAAACGAATATTATAGGATCTCAGTTGATACTCATGGATATATAACTTGTCTCGATAAAACAACGAAAATTTTACATGAAAATATCTGTGAATTCGAAGACGTCGGAGATTGGGGGGATGAGTACGATTACTCAGGACCAAAAGAAAGCCAAAAAGACAAAAAATATACGACTGGCAACGCTACAGATGTAAATATTTCGAAATATATTGATGGGCCTTCCCAGAAAACTCTTAAGATAAGCATGAATTTAGAATTACCTAAGAGTCTTTCACCAAAACGAGATAATAGATTAAAAGAATTCAAGGTAAATCGCATTAATGTCTTTATTACTCTTTATAAAACCATGAAGCGTGTAGATTTTTCTTTTGAAATTGATAATAACTCTAAAGATCATAGGATTAGGGTTCTCTTTCCAAGTAAATTAATCGCTGATGAAATCTTTGCCGATGGTCATTTTCACATCATTCCACGGAAAATTGAATTGCCTGAAGGAAAACGGTGGGCGCAAAAACCCCTTGGAACGAACCATCAAAAGGATTTTATTGCTTTATTTGCTAATTCGGCGTGTTTTGGCATCTTGAACAAGGGATTACCGGAATATGAAGGCATAAGAAATTCAGATGGAACAATTACGATAGCTATTACATTATTAAGATGTGTTGAATGGCTTTCTCGCGCAGATTTTGCCACGAGAAGAGGAAACGCAGGACCTGATTTTCATACACCTGGAGCTCAATGCTTGGGAAAGCATGAATTTGAATTGTCTTTAGTTACACAGAGCGATTGCTTGACATTACTGGACTCAGAAATACACGTAAAAGGTAAAGAGTTCAATAATCCATTGAAGCTCGTTTCTCCATTTGGAGTAAAAACATTATTGCGTATCTCAGATAAATTAATAATATTTCCGGGGATAGAATTAGTATTAAACTCCACGTGGTTTAGCGACTATAAAAAAGAACAATACTTACCAACTGAACTAAGTTTTATTGAACTTGATAATAAGAAAGTAATGTTAAGCGCTGTAAAGAAGTCAGAAATAGGAGATGACTTGATAATAAGGTTGTACAATATTTCGACTTCAAATGAGAAAGCAATACTTACCATATATGAAGGGATTAAAATAAAATCTTCAGAAATAGTAAATTTATTAGAGGAAACTCCCAAAAATCAAATTAAGGCTAAATTGACAAAATTAGACGATAACACATTAGAAGTAATTTTAGAACCCCATGTCATAGCAACAATTAAAATGAAATTGAATTAAGAATTATGAATGCTTATATTTTTTTGCTCCTTTTTTTTATTCTTTAACTTTATTATATAGTGTAAAAAAAATTATAGTTCAAATATTTCTGGTCGCCTATCCTTGAGTGTAGTTGCTACACCTCGTTTTCTCTTCTTATGAAGTAGTTTTAAGTCTAGTACACCAGTTATTACCATCTCTTCGTTGGTTTTAGCCTCAGCAATTATACCGTTCTTGGGCCAAGGGGGCTCACACGGACTTAAGATTGAAGATCTTCCCCAGCCTGACATCTCAATATCCAAATTCATATGTCCCACCAAGCAAGAATGGAGGACATAAATTTGATTTTCGATAGCTCTTGCTTGACAGCAATGCCGAACCCGCCAAAAACCATACTCGTCTATTGTATTTGATGGCGTAAATATGATTTCTGCTCCTTTAAGAGTAAGCGTTCTAGCTACTTCAGGGATTTCTTGTTCATAACAGGTAGCTATACCGATTTTTATTCCTTCAATTTCAAATATTTCAAGTTTATCGCCGGGAGTAACTCCTAACTTGCCTTCTAGTGGAAATAAATGTGTTTTTACGTGTTCCAACCGGTTGCCATCCGGACAAAAAAGATATGCTATGTTATATTCTTTTTCATTTCTCTTGGTTAAGTGAGAACCGGCAATGATGTACTGATTTTTTTTCTTTGATAATCTTGAAAAAAGCTCGATGTATTGATCAGTAAATTCGTGAATCTCACCAATACTTTTATTTGGAGTAATATATTGCAATTCCATGGTAAAAACTTCCGGGAAAACAACAAACTTAGCTCCAGGAGCTTGATTTAATAAATTTTCTACATTTGATTCAAATTCCTTAAAATTATTAATTGGTTTATAAGCATATTGAACACAAGCAACTTTAATTTCAGTCAATTTGTTTCACCTCTTTATCTTTTTATATTAATAATTAGATTATAAAATTTATAGATTTTCGTGATTAGTATTATTAAACTAGAATGTTTTAAAGATCTAGTTCTTCTTCAATCAAAATGTCTTTTCCTGTTAAATTTTTTCCACAGTATGGTGCCATTAAATTAAAGAATTCCATTGGATCAATTGATTCTTCAGGGGTAAGAACTCCCTTTTTAGTAATTTTACCTTCAATCAGCATTACGGTTCCAATTGCTAATGGAACTCCAGTAACTCCTGCCATTGCACCAAACGGTTTATGACTTAGAGCAACTCCTACCTTCTTTCTTTTCCCATCTTTCAATCCAGTAGCTATAACAGATAAGGTTGGTGGTCCTCCAAGATATTCCTTTAAAGGTGCTCTTCCCATTCGTGCTTTTTTATCTAATGTTCCAAATTCATTACCTAATGCAATAGCTGCTTCTTGAATGCTTAGTTCCTTATCTAGAATTTTTTGGCGATATTCTCTAGTAATCTTAGTTGCAGTTTCCCCTATGTACATTACATTGGATATTGTTTTTGCTTTAAGTGTTCTGGGTAATGTAACAGGCTCAGGATGACCGATGTGGCAAGCGTACATCTCTTTAAAGCCAGGGAACGCAAAAGGTTCAGTTTCAGTAAGAGATTCAATTTCTATCGTTTTTCCATTTCGAAAAGTAGGAATTTTTTCGAGTGTTTCGTAAAGAAGGTGCATTATCGCTGCATTAGCTCCTTGTGGTGTCTTTCCTAACATCTTATATAATTTCTTTGGTTTAATACAATATTGTGGTTTTTTTCCCGCTTTAATATCAACACATTCACCCCATGCGGTAATAATTTCGTCAACTTCATCAAGTTTAGAGCAAGAATGCACGGCTAATAAATTTGAAATACCTGGACTTGCTCCCAACCCAATGATTGCCGTAATATCCGCGTCTTTTGCCTCATTATTCCTTTCAAGAGCATCTAAAGTTGGTTTATAATCGTCCATAATATCAAGAAAAGATCTCCGGGCTTCAATAGCCGCTTCTAAAACAGGCACCCCGAATTTGTAGAATGGTCCCGCAGTATTAATTACCACATCATGCGTTTTCATTAATTCTATTAACTTTTCTTTTTCATTTATGTCTAGTTGAACTGCGGATAATTTATCCGAGCCAACCAGTTCAACAAAAGTTTCTGCTAAATTTTTATTAATATCGGCGACAGTTATAGATGATACTTTAGGAGAATCAAGTAGCACAGCTACAGCCATTCTACCCATAGCTCCCGAGCCGCCTAACGCTAATACTTTCAAATCTTCTCAACCTTCTTCATATTTTTATTTTTTTGTTTAATTTAAAAACTTGATTTTATTTTCCTTTATAATTTAAAATTCATTTTACCACGCATAAGCCTTGTCCAGCAAGGGCAATTGCATTATAGTTTTTAAAGTGTAATCTTATTTAATAATTTAAATTTATATTAAATGTAAAAGTATTAACTATCTTTCTTAGAATTTACTAAAAATTAACTAATTATATCTAATTCAATCATTTTTATTATACTCTTTAAAATTCTGGATATACTCTCTCACGCAACTGTCGCACATCATTATAAGATTATTGCGGTCAAAAGCAAGTTCAGGATATAATAAGGGAGATTTTTTACGTATGACGCATCTTATCGTGCCTGGGTGTTCACACATGCTTAAAAACAAGTTTAAATCTCTTTCGTCTCCAAATGGTCTATGTATATTAAACTCGACTTCCAGTTTTTGAGCAATTTTTCTAGTTACTATGCTATTACGAAAATCGTAATCGTCGTCATTCATTTTTATTTCTCAAATAATCATTTGATATTTTACCATGCATATTTAATTATATATAAGAAATATTAAAATTTAATTTTCTTTCTTTAATTTTATAAATCCTTAGATTAAAACATTTAAATCGATTTTAATCATAAAGATTAAACTATTTACACTAATAAAGAATAAGATAATAATATAATTTAACACTATCATGTAATAACATGTTTTTCAAATTCAAAATTTATTATCATGTCCATCTTTCCTTTTAGAGTTTATCAATCAAAAATGGACAGACTATTTAGAAAAATTCCTTTGATCGGAAAGCTCCTTTCAGGCATTTTCGGGCTACTAGAATTATTGATACTCGAATCGTTCAGAAAATTTGACAATAGATTTAATTTATATACCATGGGAATATTTGATCGATTCATTTTAAGAGGACGGTGGGGGGGTAGGGTTGTCCCTCTCAACAAAAATATCAATGTTGATTCTAGATTTGTAAACACTCAAGAAATATTAGAGATATTAAGCCGGTCTAATGTATTGGGCGTTTCTTGGTGTTATTGTAGAGCAACTCAACGCAAGTACAATCACCCCAACTGCGACCATCCGCTTAACACATGCATTCACATTGGTTTTGGTCAATCCTTGTACGAGATTCCGTTTAAATCTGAGAATTTAAAAAAAGTATCCAAGGAGGAAATAAAAGAACTTATAGAAGATTGCGACAAGAGGGGATTAGTACACCAATTGATTTATTTTCCAAGCCCGCAATTCTATTATATAGTGTGTAATTGCTGTAAATGTTGTTGCACGGTTTTAAAGAATTTCATTGAGAGAGGATCTCCACGAGTTGTCAAAAGCGATTTCATAGCCGAAACTAATATAAGTAAATGCACTAATTGTGGAGAGTGCGTGGATTGGTGCCATTTTGGTGCAAGAAAACTCGTCGATGGAAAATTTAATTTTATTCCCATTAAGTGTTTTGGATGTGGATTATGCGTTTCAAGATGTAAAAGGGAGCGATAATTTTAAGAGCAAAATAGGAATGACCCAAATAATACTAACGATAATTATAAAAAATAAAATTGAAAAAAAAATAAATACTAATATTAGCTTAATTAATCCTATAAAGGAAAAGTATTTTCTAACAAATTAACTCAATTAAAAATTAATCATTTACGACGTGTAATATTTGAGAGAAATATATGAGATTGGGCTCGTCTTTAGGGGATTCGTCATAGTCAATCATGTTTTCAAGGATCTGCCAAAAAAAAAGGAGGGCCTTAGACCATGCGACGATCTTAGGGGTGCGTTTATTTCAGCAATAAATACATTTGCAAAAACCGCTTTTCGTGATAGTTCTATAGAATATTTAGAATCTGGAAATGTTTTATTTATTTTTAAAATGTCTGAAGTTAAATCCTCTGACAGCAATGTCGTGGAACCGGTCATCCTATACGGTCTAACGGATAAAAAAGGGAACACAGGGAAAAAAAATGATAAATTCGTGGCAAAATTCATGACAAAAGTAGAACCAATCTTAGCATTATTCACTTCACGTTATCGAAATGTCGATTTTTGCGAGTTGAATACATTTAGACCATTTGAAAATGAAATAATAGAATTTTTCGCATCGTGAATAGATGAAGGTTAGATTTGAACATTATTTAGGAGCTAAAACCCACCCTCTAGGTTTTCCTCTTGAATAATAAAGAATGCCTTGTTCTTTTAAGGATTCTATTACTTTTTCTACATCTTCTTTTAAATATCCTTTGTTTATCACATCCTTAACAATATTAGGAAGAGTTAATACTGCTTTTTTCACGTCTAAATATCCGATAATAGCATTCTTTATAGTTTGTTCTTGATCAACGGGTTCTTCTTGAATTTCCGAAACAATTCCGACTTCTCCTTTTTTAACTTCGGCTTTTGCCGATGTTGCTGGAAGTCCTAATTTTTCAGTGATTTTAATTTTAGGTCTTGGTTTTTCCTTTAATACTTCAGGACTTAAGCTCCAAACTGGAGCGTCTATCTTATCATGGGATAATAATCCTTCAGATTTCATCTTTTCTAATTCGTCCTTAATTTTATCTTTAGAATATTCCATTTCCATTAATTCTTTATTTAAAAAATCTAATTTCGACACGAAGCCTTTTTCTTCTAATTTTTGTATTATATGAGTCCGTAAGTCTGTTGGAACAGTTTTATAAGGTTTTTTTTCTAAAATCTTTCTTTTTGGTATAATTTTATCAGAATCAATAACTATAGGGATCTTTAGAGTTGGCTTCTTTCCCCATTCAAAATCAGTAACTTCTCGAATTGAGCGATCATATCCAGTGAATATGAAATGCTTTACATTTTCCCCGTTGCTACTATCGATTGAGCATATATCTTTAATGGAGGTTGATACTTTTGTTTTCCATTTTAACTGAAAGCTGTGTGATTTTAATGCAATATTCTCGTAAACCCGGAGCATACCATCAGCACATCCTGCAATTATCTCTTTTGCGTTATCGCCGTCAACATCTTCAATTAGCAATGCAAGTGGACGAGAGGAAGAAATTGAGCGTTGATTATATACTCTTATGTACTTTAAATTCTTTCCTTCACTATTGAGTATTTTTATATACGAATCGTTTGTACTTATAACGACTTCGTTATAGCCATCGTGAGTCACGTCTCCAATAACTATGGCGTTGATTTGCGAGTTTAAATCTCTCTGCCACAATATCTCTGGAATTAACTTTTCGTCTTTATTTACAACATGAATTAATTGAAGTAAGCCATTTTTAGTACCCACTAATAATCCGTGTATTGGTTGTTTGATTTTCGGCAATTTTAATAGTCCTAATATGGCACAAGTTACCCAAGAATCGTAATAAAACACGAATCGGGGTTCTTCAGAATCAACTCCGTCAAAAACCTTTATCGTTTTATCTTCTCCGCCAAAAATTAGTTCTATGCTTCCATTTCTATAAAAATCACCGGCAACACAGCAATTAATCTTGTCGTGAGATTTATAGCGCATTATACCCCGGAGTCTTTCTGTTTCTCTGTCAAGTTTCAAGACTAAACAACTACCATCGCCCGCTCCAACTAGAATTTCATCGCATCCATCACCATCCAGATCAAATTGATAGCTACAACGACACCACCCATCAAAAGCGATATCATCGATATACGTTAAATCTAAATCCATGAGATATAAATGCTTATCGTGACCTCCAAACGCTATGTATGACTTGTTCCTACATTTTAAGACCGAGCAAGTTAACACGGCATCGGGAGCTTCAAACACCCAATTTGTAGTGAAGCGCTTTTTTATCGACATTCTTATTAGAGTTTTTATCTTAGTTTTTAAAAAAAAAATCAGAGATTAACTAATTAAATCCTTTATATTATTATAAAATAAGATAAAAATTATCTTATTTATCATTTTATAAAAAAAAAAGTATAAAATAATTTTAAGTTTGATTTGTTCTTGAAAATTTTGACAAGGAGTGAATATTTACTCCCAATTATGTCTTTGGCAGTCATTCTGAGATTCTTCGTGGTTGAAATTGGCGAATATTCACATGAACGGAGGAAAATTTGCTGAAGCGTTCGAATGTCGCGTGAAACTGCTAATGCTGGACCGAAACAACGAAAAAACTAAATAAGAATTCGACCGCTTATTTGGCTTTCTATAATCGCTTCATTTTTTTTATTTTTTGTAGGAAATAGTCAGGAAATAAAGGTTAAAAAAAAAAGATCATGTATATACATGACAATAAAATATTAAAAAAAAAAAATATTAAATTATGAGTTATAACGCTAATTGAGCGTCGCTTGGTTTATATTTACCCTTACCCGTGATATCGTACGTGATTTCTACTTTTTCTCCTTCGTCTAAGGTTTCAAATGTCCATTTTAAGGCATCAAAACCGACCTCATCAGTAATTTCTGGCTCCATTGACACATTACTATATTCAAATTTATCTGGAACTTTATCCATCAAGGAAAGATTCGCAAGAGGCATATCACCGATGTTTTCAACTGTCAATATAATCTGGTATTCTCCAAGTGACCCAATTGGCATGACTTCTTTTCCCACCCGGAATTTCCGCCTAATATGTTTAGCTTCAATTGCCGGAACCTCTGGAGTAACTTCGAGTTCAGTTGATAATGGAAAAGTATTAGCTAAGAAAGTTATCTCAGATTCGAATCTTGCATCTTGAACTGGATTAACACAATGAATTGGATAGTTTAGTTCTATAGTTGATTCTGGTTCATACATTCCCGCTGAACTGTCTTTTAAGTCTCTAAGAGCGATTGTAAGCACATTTCCTTCGACAGAAACTGCTTCAGGAGATAATTCAACATCACTGCCATCTAGTATTATTTTGATTTCATCTGCGTTTGGAGGATTAAACTCTTCTGTAAAGTATTGATGAATGAATGTAATTTCGTTTAAAGGTGCCGAACCATTATTCTCCATTTTAAGCGTGGCAATTACGTCTTGCTCCTTATAAGTTGATACTTCCACGAGTTTTTCTTCAATTTCTTTATCTGTCGGTTTTTCAGCAAGACTATATAACACCTCACCAGTCATGCTTGCGATGGATAATTCCACATCAGAAATTGAAATGGCACCGTTTACAGTAGTAATGAAATCCGGCATTACCCTAAATTCAAGCTTCTTTCTAAACGAAGGATAATCGTCAGATTCATATTTCCACTTAACTGAATGCCACTCAGCTTCAGAAGGTAATAATGGAACGTCTTCGGGGTCAATATCAACGAGTTTAGTTGATTCGTCTTCGGGAGCGTAAACATCAGCGTTGAACAGTTGCATGATGAATTCAGAAGTATTAGCAAAAACCAGTTTACAATCCCAAACACCGGGTTCTTCGTCCCTTTCTATGATATCTACATAAAATCTATTGCGAGTGTAAGCGTCAAACTTATCAATGGCTAAGCCTTCAGCAAACGATGAAGCTGCTTGATAAGTAACTTCAATGGTTCCAGTTTTTCTTGTTTCAATGTCAGAAACCATTATATCACAAGTGAATTTTAAAACGACAGTGGTCTCAGGTTCTAACACTTCAATGTTCCAAACGATTTGGTTACCTTCCAAGTCTGCCATTCCCACAGATGAATCTCGAATAGTTGGATTTCTGAAATCTTCGGGAATTTCTTTAACTACCTTAACATTTGTTATTGATTTTTCAAACAAGCTTTGCATTGCAATCGCAAATGTTACTGTATTCTCTTTATCAATAGATATTCCATACGATTCCAAACTATATTCTGCGGCAGCAGAGCCACCATCTCCATCTACCTCTTCTTCTTCTTCATCTGGTTCAGGCTCGGGCTCGTCTGGAAGTTCCTCAGCAGCTGCTGTTTTACCTTTTAAATTTATTAAATCTGATTCAATATCGCTAATATTTAAAATATCATCTGCGTTAGGTAAACAATTAATATATTCTTTAACTAATAGGAGGTTTTTTGCTTCTCCCTTGATTTGAAACTCTCTTGAATCAACATTATCGTCTTCCGTGGTACCAAGTTCTAATATTTTGATTTCGCTTGATTTTAAATTGGTTGCATCGATATTTTTAAGCAAAATGTCAATATCCCACAACCTATCTACTTTACTAGGATTTACAACATCTAAACTTCCATTAAAGCCTATGGAAGTGATATTGGCGTCGTGCTCTTGCTCTACTTTTACCTCTTCAACAATTTTAACTTGGACTACAAGACCTTCGCGATTCCCATCTTTCAGCAGGATACTTCCTTCAAGTTCGCCTGTTTCAGCATCGTATGTCTCTATTAATGGTGTTGACGTATCTCGATCAACTAAAGTCACACGACCTTCATCCAAATCTACTCTTTTTAAGCCTTTTGCTGCTAAAGCCTCATCCTTGTCTTCGGCGTCCCAACCCATTGCTGTACGTTTAGGTTTCTTTTCTTTCTTTTTGCGCGCCATTTTTTTTGACCAATTTTTTTTTTTTAGATTAAAATTTATTAGTAAATTAATAAAAAATGTTTGATAAAAAATAGTAAATCATAATGATTAAAAATCTTTTACCTTAATTCTATATACTTTAACACATGTTTTAAACTTTAAACACTCTTTTAACCAAATGAGCACGACATTGTTGTATGTTTTTATCTACTTTTTACTTAAATCGAACACGGAATAAAAAACAGTAACTTCATCAATAAAGTTTCATGAGTTAAACTTCTTTATCATTTAGCTTCAAGAATTAAAATTATTATCAGATCGTTAACATTGCAACCAGTTGGTCCTGTTATTATTTCGCTCTCAAGTCTTTTAAAAAAACTGTTTGAATCGTTATTATCTATAAATTCCTTAGGATCTAACTCTCTCTTTTTCATCATTCTAATCGCGTAATTATCAACGAGAGCACCCATTGCCTTGCTATTTCCTTCTATACCATCAAGATTTACGGCAATTATTAAAAAATCGGCATCAATTTCTTTATCCTTGATATTATCGAGAAAACTTAATAGCATTTCTTGATTTCTTCCCCCAATTCCGTTTCCTCTTATTGTAACTGTTAGTTCGCCAGTCCCTATTAAAGCTAACTGGTATAAAGCTTTATCCCACGTTTCGTTTTCAATGTTTTGAGAAAGCAAGTTGTAAAGCTCATTTCCAAATTCTCGTGCTTCGCCAATAATTTCATCGGAGAAATATGTTGACTTGAATTTTTGATTTTCTAACGACGAAATTAGCTTTGTGGCCGCTGAATTCACGCTTCCTATTAAATAATTGTGAACTTTCTTAAAACATTCATTACCGGGTTTCGGATTTTCTAATGTGGGCTCTTTTAAACCTTGTTCCAAAACATACCTCGCAGATGAAGGAATTTTTTCAAGGAGGGAATACTTCCTTAAAACATCGTTAGCTTGCGCAAAAGTCGTCAAATCCGGCACGGTAGGGCCAGAAGCAATGGAATCTAAATTGTTTCCAACTACATCTGAAATGATTAAGGAAACCAAAGTAGCTCCGCTTGATTCATGCACTTTTTTCGCCAAGTTACCTCCTTTAAAATCAGATAAATGTTTTCTAATAGTATTAATCTCGTGTATGGAAGCTCCAGAAGCTAACAATAATGAATTAACTTCCTGCAATTCTTTAAGCGCCATGCCTTGTTTTGGAAAGGGTAATAAAGCAGAACCACCTCCAGAAATCAAACAGATGATTAGATCGTTACTCGTGGAGTTCTCAACCAATTCCATCATGCATTTAACACCTTTTAGTCCCATTTCGTTAGGAATTGGATGTGAAGCAAAATTTATCCTTATTTTTTCGGTCAGATTTGATTTATTTATTATTAAACCTTCAGGAACGTTAATTAATCCTTCAATTTCTATATCTGAACATCCCACCAAGATTTCTTTGAGGGAAAATAACATCTCAGCTGAAGCTTTACCGCCTCCGATAATGCATATTCTTTCATAATTGGTTAAATTATATTCGTCTTCCTTAATGATGAGCGAATTATTTTGGATCTTAACCCATTTTTTTATCAAACTGGAAGGTTTTACGGCTTCAAGAGCGTCTTCAAGACATTTCAACGCTATTTTTCTTAAGTTAAATTGTATTGAATTTAGATCTTCAGGAAATAATTGATCGTAGTTTTTGATAAACAATATAAACACCATTTAACAATACATGTATTACGATATTTCGAACTCGTACTATAAATTAATTTAATGTTTAGCTTACTATTTATTTTTCCCCCATTAATATTGATAACCGTTAATAAATAATTATTCCATCCTCGTTACTTTTTCTTGGGTTTACGTGTAAATAAAAATCTTTATAAGCATTATTGACATATGTGTATTTCAATACATAAAATTTAATCCAAAATTGATAATGATGAAAAAAGAAATTAAATATGTAATGACTCTTGCGTTCTTTTTAATAACGCTCTCAACTATTTTACTAACGAATGAAAGTGTTTTTGAAATAAAAAATGCAAATCACGAGGAATTAACTAACAACAATGGCGAACTAAAGAATCCAAAAAAATCTACTAATTGGATACTCCCATATAAAATACATGTAGATGGTAATTGGTCTGATACTAAGAATTTTTACGATTGGTGTAGTGGTTCTGGCACTTGGAACGATCCTTATCTCATCGAAAATGTAACCATTGACGCCGGAGGTTCAGGGAGCGGCATCTTGATTGAATGGTCTTCTGATGATTATTTTCGGATAAATAATTGTACCGTATTCAATTGGGGAACGGATGCGTACGATGCAGGAATTGAATTGGGGGGTGTTGATTATGGATGGTTAAGTAATAATAACTGTTCATCTAATGGCTTGAGGCATGGAATTTATTTACTTAGTAGCTATGATAATAATATTACGGGAAACATAGTAAATCATAATGAATATGGAATAAGGCTTCAATATTGCCAAGACAACACCGTTTCCGGA
>JAUXAJ010000028.1 GCA_030620005.1 Promethearchaeota archaeon
AGTTCTCACGACCTTCTCGAAGTTCATATTTAAAATCGAGTATTATCGCGATAATATTATGGTGTGATATGCTCGTGATACCTTGAAAAGAAAAATTTTTTATTTTTTAACCCATACAAAAAACTTAACATTTAATCAAAAATATAAAATAAAAATAATTGATACGAGTAATTTAGGTGTTATTCTTTTCTAAAAATTTGGTTTCCAAACGATTATCTTGAACCTATCAATTCCATTTTAGCATTCCAAAAGCTTATATCGACAATGGATTAGCAAGAATGGATAAAAAGTATCGGATCTACTTGGAAGAGTTAGAAGAATGAGTTCATTTTATTTTAGTTGGTTAAGGTTATCTAGATATTTTTGAATTGTTTCTTTATTTGAAATAGTTTCAAGTATTTCAAACACAATTACTCCAACCATATTTCCTCCTGCTTCTACACCACAATTAATAGAATTTACTATCATATAAATATCATTTTCAGAACCCAAGTACATATCATCGCGTTTCGAGTTTATTAAAAATGCTTCTTTAATATTCTTTGTATTATTTAATAATTCTTTCTCCCAATGAAACTTATCTAAATCATTTTTAAAAAACTCCTTAAGAATTACTATTATTCCAAAGACTATTATTATTCCATTTTTATCTTGTGGTATTTTATCTCTCAAAAAAGTTTTAAAATTTTCTATTGAGCTTGTTAAAACTGCACCAATAATTATTGGAGCACCCATTAAATAACGAAAATCTACATGGTATTCGGAATTTCTAATATCCTCAATGAACTTGAAATAGTCCTCAAAGATTACATGAGAAAAATCCTTAATATTATCATGAAATGAGGATTTTGAGGATTTTGAGGATTTTGAGGTTTTGGTATAAAGATTGCTTAGGTGGAAAGCAAGATCTACGTAAACTCTATGTATTTGGGATAAATATGAAGAAGAAATACCAATACTTTCCTCGATAGAACGAAAAACCGAATTCTTAGCAGGGATTAAGATTTTTTCATTTATATTCCTTGCATACTTATCTATTGAAGTGTTAATAGTATAGGGATTCCTAAAAAAATCTAATGTTAGATAATTATTCCAAATAGAGCTAAAATAATATGAGAAATTCGTGTCAAAGGAGATTTGAGGATTATCAAGTATTTTTTGAAGAACATAAATTATAGCATCAAAAATGTGTTTTTTAATCTTTAAGGATTTCTCCAATTCAAGAATCTGATTTAATCGATCTAATTTTCCAGCAAAATCATAGGCTAAGATTTCATACCTGTAATCCTTTTTAGCAATAGTATCTACTATGGTTTTCAAGATCATTCCTCTGGTTGACTCTAATGCAAGATTATCATCTTTAATTTTAAGAGCCACAATTTTTTTAGAAATTGTATAAAGGATCTTATTCTTTTCATCTATATTAATTACTGATTTAAATGTACCATCGCTCATATCACTACCAATTAAAATCATTTCTCTCAGAATAAGTTCTAATCCACTTAACATTATATTGTCTAAAAAATCAGAATCAAGAATCCCCTCAATATAACCATTTATGAAATGTATATAGCTCATTCTATATTTAGGAAAATCCTCAATATATCTCTTTAATAAAACCATGAAATGATTATAGATAAAATCCTGACTAGTATATGGAGGGACTAATGATTTAGCTATCTTATGAAATAATTTGGGGTTAATAGGTTTTGATTTATCTTGAATTTCTTTAATTAAAATTATAGCATCTTCAAGAATTTCATCGAATTGATCTTGAAATTTTTTTACTACTGAACGCATAGTAGTTGTGTTTCTAATAGATTTAAAATATTTAGTAAAATAAGTTTTTTCATTCTTTGACGATTTTAAATTGAAATAATACAGATTATAACACTCTTCTTTAAGTCTATCAGAATTATCAGTAAAAAATTTTATACTCCCCTTAATTGATGTTGCTGATAAAATTTTTAGAATTTGCGTACCTAGGGCAAAACCGATTATTATTATCATAGGAAATATAACAATGAATAGAACAGATAATATATTTGTGTAAATGTCAAAAATAAAGAATATCAGATATGTAGTAATTTGAATAATGACCATCATTAAATATACAATGCAAAATTTTCTTATTTTTAAATCATCTTGCATATAGTCACTTATAGTCTCGCCCTTTGTCAGTTTTAGAATTAGGGAATAAATAGTTAAAGAGATTCCAAAAATAGATATCAAGAGACCTATTAGCAGAGAAAAAAATGGCATTAGAGATTGACTACTTATAAAATTTAATTCTTTCGATAGTAAGAAGGTGAAAATAACTCCTGAAATTATAAGGAAACAGAAAGAGAAAAATACAATGGGCACGATATATCGTTCCAAATAAAGTTTAATATATTTTGGATTTTGCTTTATGTAATTAAATCCACTTAAAAATAAAAAACCAATGGCTAATAAAAATAGATAAAAGTTTTCATAAATAAAGGCTCCTTCAATAATCATTGCAGCAAAAAGTAAAAGAAATCGCCCGATAAAAAAAAATATAAGAGTTATTGACAAATTCTTTACTTCCTCATCTTGCTTTTTTAACCTCTTCTTAAAAATGAAGAAGAATATAACATGTCCTAAAAGTAATAGAATAGTAAAGAACCAAAATAATATTATTTTTAGATCTTGAAATAGGTGTATTATAATGAGTGTGATTAAATAACCTAAATCAATAATATTCATTAATTTTTTCCCATTTGAATTTATACTCCAAAATTTCTTTTTGATTCTTTTGATTTCTAATATTGACATTATAACTACTTCAATTTTTTATCTTTCTTATTATTTTATTATCAATTTAATTATTTAAATATATTAAGCCTAAAATAACATATAACTCTACTGAATGATGAAACCAGCATTTCTAAAAGTTTTTTGTCAAATTTTCTAAAAATTCTTCGACTTTCGTTTTCCAAGCGATTATCTTGAACCTATAATCGCTTCATGTCTCTAAAATATGCTAGTCTAACGCCATTAAACACTAAGCACCTAATTTCTAACGTCCTTATTTCTTTAAACCAAGCGTCCCTATAATAAAATCTCTCGTATCCTTTTATTACCTTCCCTAAGCCCTTATTCTTGCACGGCGTGAACTTTAACGCAAATATAAAATGCTTTACTTTACGATTGCTTTTTCTAACTTCAATATACACGACGTTTGAAAAATATAAATTGTGTAAATAAAGCTCCTGAGGACTAATTTTTACATTTCTTTTATTTTTCCTTTTTTTTTTTGGAGATATCAATATTTTACCTTTAGTACATAAACAAAACAAGACGTGAATTCCTAACCTACTATAAAACTTGATTCTACGATAAATCTCTTTCACGCTAATATAAGAACATTGAATTTCTATTACTATTTTCTTTCCTTCTTCTAACTCAACAAAAATATCTGCTCTTCTTTTACTTCCCTTCTTATCTTTGATTACTTTCTCTTTATGAATTTGTTTAATGTTGTTATCGCTTTCAAGAAAAAAAAATAAAAAATCCTTAATACAATCGTGTAAGTTATTACTCTTCGATTTCAACGTTATCAAAGAATCCCCTATAACTAAGATAATTATTCAAATAAATTTCTTCTTCTGATAACCAATACCTTTCTTGTAACGGTGTGTAAATTAAAAACGGTCTATTCATCGAACCAACCTTAACCAAGCATTCCCCTTCCTTCAACATTGAAATTAAGTCTTCTTTATTTTTGTGTAAATTAATTAATTCTCTTATAAATTTTTTAGACACGTTGTTCCTAAATATTACTATTACTCCCGCGTTTTGTAAAACCTCTTTACTAATAGATGGTTTTGTGGCTAGTGTTATTAAACATTCTCCCGTACCTCTCAATAACATTGCAATATCTTCTATATAAGAACTTAACTTTGTACTCTCTGTAAAAGTATCTGGTACAAAATATTGCGCGTCTTCAACTATTGTAACATGTTCCATCCCAGTATAATCTTTTGCGCCAATTTTTAAATTGCTATCCCATAAATATTTTAAAACCATGTTAAGAAAAAATATTGCGTCTTCCTTCCTCCCTCCTAACCTTATTATAGAACTTAAATCTAACAAAACATTCATTTTAAAAAACTTTTTTATGTTTAACTCTTGACTTACAGCAAATATCTGTTTTAATGATCCCGTACTATATCTCCGAATTCTATTTCTTATTGCAAAAACTGTTTGCTCTAAAGATTTAATCACCCTTCTATTTTCTGCTAAATACCAAGAACAAACTTCGTTAAAATTCTCCCAATTTCTTTTTTCGCTATCTTTACAAACTTCTAAAAGAATGTCATAAAAAACCTTTTCCATTTGTGGCGTATATTCCACCTCCTCAAACATCCCTCCTTCTTTAAATATCTCTAAAATGCGCTCTACGTGAATTTCCACATTTGACTCAAGTGGATCAAATATGTTTATCGAATAATTCTCGCCGGGTTTCAATACTACTAAATTGTGAATTATTTCTTGTAAATAAACGTACTCTCCTTTAAATTCGCTCAATAGAAACGGTACATTGTAATTCTTAACAAAATTTTTTAATAAATACTGCAAAAAATTAGATTTGCCCGTTCCCGAAGCGCCTATTATGCACATGTGGTGTTCTAAATCCCCTTTATTAAGATAATAAGAATATAATTTCCTCCCCTTGTAAACTATTTTTCCAATTTTAATTTTACCCTTTCTGGCTCGTAAAAACGAAGGGTGTTCTAAATTTAATTCTTGAACGTCTCTTATTTTCTTAATTATTAAAACAAATCCTAAACTCACGAATAAAGAAGTTTGTGAACAAAAAACTAAAACACTTGATATTAAATCATCATGAACGTAATTATTAACATTAATAAAAAATACAACAAACAATAAACAACAAAAAATCAATAACAATTTATTTATTACTTTCAATAAATTAACTCTTAATATTTCTCGCTTTTCTGATCTATATCTAAAAAAATAATATATAACACTAATAACAAAAATCATACTACAATACCAGAAATAATCCAATAATTTAATATCTTTAATAAACACTTTAATCATGCCCTCTTATATTATAAAAATAAAGGTAAACAAGTAGTAAATCCCATTAAAAGTCCGTCTATAATAGCAAATACTAAAGTTTTAAATGTAGCGTCTATGATTCTTGAACCTTCCTTATTTATTATTTTATACAAGCATAATACAATTGTTAATAATGACATGAACGAACCAAATGCTACTAAATAATAAATCGTTCTTTCGTGAGGATATTTTGACGTTTCAATATCTTCAATTCTATTCATTAAACTTGGATCTATTACTCCAGCAAAATTAAAAAAACTAAAAATAAATCTATCAGGTAAGAAATCTAATGCATGTATTAAAACGTAAATCATGTAATCAAAAAACATTCCATACCCAATAGAAACATATAATAAACCTACAATCACTTTAGGAACTATCATCGCCTTTTTTTCGTAATAACTCGTTGCTCTATGAACTTTATAAACTCCTCTCATTCTAACTAACGTTAAAATTCCAATAATCACCAAAATAATCCCAAAAATATATTTTAAATATTGAAAAATGATAATAATAAAAAAATTAAATTGACTACAAAAGTTCTCTAATCCAACAATTATTTCACTAATTAACTCATTACCCATTTCCTTTAACAACAATCTTTTATCCTCCTTCCTTAACTAATAATCTTTCAATTTCTTTTTCTAATTCATTTAAATAATAACTTTGCAATATCTGTTCCCTTTTTTCCTCATCAATTCTCTTCTTTCCTTTCTTCTTACTATCCTTCCTTTTTTTCTCTTCTCTTCTTTTATCCTTCTTTTTTTTCTCTTCTCTTCTTTTATCCTTCTTTATAAATTCTCTAAACTCCTCATTATCATCATCAATGAATTCCCTAAATTCCTCGTATATTTCCTTATCTGTCATTCTTTTCTTCTTAATTTCCTCATCATCTATTCCCTCATGTAAATCAATATCACCTAATATTTCGTCATCTGTCATGACCTCACGCTTCTTTTTTTTCTCTTCTTCCATGACTTTTAACATGCCCAACAAGTTTTCATCCCTGCTCTTTTTGTCGTTTTCTTCTTTAGATACTCTATAATCGTCGTTTTTATAACCTCTTACTTGAAAATTTTTATCAACAAAAGCTTGAAAACCATGTTCACACGCTAAACCCTTATCAATATAAATAGTCGCTAAACTCCTGCTTTCTTTTACTACACTTTCGGGAATATCAACTTCCTTGCGCTCGTGACAAATTGGACAAACTACTAAAACCTTCTTAAAAGTTTTAGAATCGTTCCTTTTCTCGCCGATTTCTTCTTTTATTAAATTTGAAATCTTTGCGATCTCTACCCCTAAATTCTCTTTTTTTGGTCTAACTACTTTATGTGCCTTCTTGATGTACGAAACTGCTTGTTTTGTTTTTCCAAATTTGTCTCCAATTTCTTGTAAAGTTAAATCAGTCGTTTCCAATAACTTGGTTATCTGTCTAGTACTTTCCTTAATTTTTCTTCCCATTACTCTTCGTCACCATTGCTTCTATCATTTCCCGTTTTATTCCGATTTCTTTCAAATCAATTAAAACCGACAACATTTCAACTACTTCTAACCTTCTTGCCCGAGGAATTTGCGTGCCGTAAACAAGCAAGATTAATCGTCTAATAAATGTTTCAGATAAACGCTCGGATTGTTCTACTTTCTTGTTAATCTTTTTAGTAACTCCAATTAACCTGAACAATTCTAAGCTTTCTTTTATCATATTAAATCTACAAATTTTTTAGCTTCTTCCAAATTAATAATTCCTTTAGTCTTAATCTTTAGAGCGATCAATAACTCGTGGTATCTCTTGTGTAATTGAAAACTTTCAAGTTCCATCTTTTTAATGATTTCAATATTCACGTATTTTTTCCCGTCTACTTCTTTGATTAATCCTATTACCTTAACGAGATCTCCTTCCTTTATCGAATCGTTATCTTCGTACAATAACGCCCTTAACTTCCCAGTTCCGTCTCCTAACATGTAATTAACTCCCTTGTTGTCAACCGTGTTAAAAAATTCCCGCCTTTCTAATATCTTCCCCATTAATTTCAATCTCTTTACCTTGCCTAATACCGTGAATAAAATCCCTAATTTATTGGTAAAAAATCCCTCGTCAACGTGACTTATTAACAATCGTTTAGTAGGATACCTTTCATACCGTCTCGTTACCATTATCTTGCTCCCCTATTTTTTTTATAAGCTCCTCTATTTCCTTTTTAATGTCCAAAAATTCGTAATCGTGAACAAATAACTCAAAAGATTTTGAAAAATTTGAAAATCGCGCTTTTCCGCGAACAACAAGGTCTTGTCCTAATAACTCCTCTGAACGCTCGTTTATGAACCTCTTGTAATCAAGAGTATCTTCGATTTTTTTTAACTTCCCTGCCTCGTGTCCTAACACCCTCTCTGCTTGATCCCCAATAAACACTACTCTTATTGTACCGCTTCCGTCGTCCATTATGACGCTGAGTATCGTTTTTAATTCAAAACCATTATCGCCCTCACACTTGCAATTTTCTTCCTTTTTCATGCATTTTAAACACGCTTTATATATAGTGACCTTACCACTAAACCCCTTTACAACTAACCCTTTTACCTCGTAATATCCGCTATCTACGATCTCGTCAATTTCACTAAACTTGTAATTACCAATAATATGTTTAACAATATTATCAAAATTTAAATCTTCTGTAACTTCTATTATACTTTCGTTTAAAATAGAAACTTCGTTTACTCTAAGATAACCGTTAAATTTCACCAAAATATTTCTTAAAATTACTGAATTCCCTTTTTCTAATAAACTCTTGTACTTTTCTATCATTTCATTCCATAATACTACTCGTATTGTACCGCTATCATCGCTTACCGTGACAACATGATTTGTTTTCTTATTAGAATCGAGCGCTTTTCTATTAAACACGTTATTAACTATTCCCTTAAAACTTGAAATTTCTCCTTTTTTCAATTCGTTTATCTTTACAAATGAACTTATAAATAAATCTAAAGACATTTTCACTTTTTTAACTTCAGTATTTAAAGTACTATTCAATTCAATAGAATTTTTATATTCGTTAAATCTTGACAATAAATTTGTAATCATTATAATATCATCTAATTTGAAAGCCCTAATCTTTTCAACAAAATCATCCCAAAAATTAATTATTATTGACTTCGTAGAATCTAACAACAAGATGGTTAAAATTTTTCCCTTCTCTCCAGTCTTTTTTCTAAATTCCTTCTCTTGAAATATCTGAACAATCTTTCCCTTAACTGAAACAGAATAATTCCTCTCGTTAATATCGCTTATCAAAACAATTTCGTTCTTTATTTTCTTAATTTTCTTTGTATCATCTGAAATTATTTCTATTTTACCATCCATTGCTAAATGAATTTCAATTCCTCGATATTTCCCGCTCTTCACATTACCATTACTCAACCTTAATAAAGTATTCACTTTAAAATTTTCATCGTTCAAAATTTTTACTTGATCGTTCCACAATACAACCCAAACACTCCCAGTATTATCTTGCATTAAAAAAGATCCCACGTGACCTTCTACTCCATTTGAAACAAAAGATCTAACATTATCTATTTGCTTTATCCTACCTATTAAAGTCACGTCAACCATGCCAATTTCAATACCAGAAATATTTAATTCTTCTTGGTCTAAATCCTTTAAATCTTGTTGCTTTTCTCCCTTTATATTAACATTTAACTCTTTAGCAATAAGAAAAACTGCCCCTTCTTTTGAAAGTAAACCTTTAAATTCTTCTTCCCTCTCTTTAATCATCGCGTTAATTTCCTTTTTACCTAACCCCGTGGCTTCTATAATTTTATTAATGGCACTCATGACTTATTCCTCATTTTATTTACATGCATTTTTTATTACAAAATTATTTAAATCAAACCATTTTTTTGTGTAAAATATGCTTTCTATGTGTAAAACATTGTAATGCATGACCTTTTTGGTAATAAAATCGAACTATTTGTTAGAAAATACTAATCTCTAACTTAGTCGAAAATTATCGATCTTAAAATATCTTTTTTTTAAAATATACCATGAAAGAGAATAATAAAATATTCGTGGTAAAAATTGAAATTTAGCGTCCCGTTAAGAGAAATCGAAAGAAGGACTAAAAAAGGCGTCTCAAAATCGATTAGCTTCATCATTCCTCCGGCTAAAATTAAAGAACTTGAATTAATCCCCAAGGACGTGATATATATACACGCTTGTGGGATATTCGCCGAAAAAAATCAAACCGATCCCTCCCCTTTAGACCTGTCCTTCTACGCCGAAGTGTCGAAAGCGGGCGGATCTTCCTTGCAAATTACTATTAGAAAAAATTACGTGAATCGATACAACTTAAAAAACGAAAATGAACTCGTCATTGACCAAATGGTAGTCACTAAAAAAGTTAAGCCGTTTCTACAATAAAGACAAGCTTAAAATTATCTGTAAAGAAGGCGTGACTCCAAATACTATCAATAAGAACAAGTACAAACACTATCAATAAGAACGTGTTTTTCACTATTCGTGACTTCTTTCGTTGTTGTCATTAGCGTTTCTCTCTTTTTTTATTTCAATTTCAAAACTCAAGGTTTTTTTAATTCTTTTTTTAAAATTTTACGCATCTTTTCGGTGAATTCCCTTTTTTCTTTGGATTCTACAAGAATTTTTTTTACGACAAAAAGTAAACTTTCCCGTAAAATTTCTGCGTCTATTAAACAATCCTCATCAGATTTCTTATGAATACCCCCACTGAGTTTCTTATGGATGGTCTTTAATGGGTTAAATTCTTCAGGATTTAATACGGGAGGTAATAAATCGTAGACTAATTCTATTTTTTTGGATGTGTTTTTAGTCTGCTTAACTTGTTTTAAAGCTTCTTCGTATATTTCTTTATCCCTTCCTTCCATTAATTCAGGAATTGAATCTAACAGGTAGTCGATTATTTCTTCAATTATCCGTCGGTAGTAGGCAAATGCACCAATTCCATAACTCTGGGATTCGCAGATTTTACCATTTTTATAATATTTTTCGCATTTATTCAATATCTCTTTTAATTCCTTTTCAATAGATATATCCCATGGTGGATACTGTCCAATTTTCTGTACATAACTCAGATTCTTATCGATCTTTAATAAAAAATATCTATTATAATCATTACAAGAAGCACAGTAATAGGCACATCTAACTATTATATCTTCATTATATCTTTTAGTGAATTCTTTAAAATTTATCTCACTATAATTTGTAGACATATCCTTCTGGAAAGGACTATAAAAACTATTTAAGGAATTAAATGTGCGAACACTTTTACATATTTTACAATACATGTTTATGTTTACAACCTTAATATCAGATAAATAATATGGTAATTCACCAATATTCATTTTTTTATATAAAGGATATTTCTCAAATAGTTCTTTAGTAAAGACTTTAATTTTTAGTTTTTTAAGACGCATTATCACAAATTTTTTATTCCGTTTTTTTTTTATATCAATTTATTTATAGTATTTTTTTTATAAAAATCATTAACATTTTAATTATTAAAGGTGAATAAGTTAATTTTTCTATTTTTTTCTTTTGATCTCTTTTTAAAATGCCAAAACATTTAAGGTTATGAACGATTGTCCCTCTGAGCGTGTAACCTTGAAGTTAGAATTTCATTGAGGTTTTCTTGAGATGATAAATGAACTTGAAAATAATAATGTAAGTCATATTTTACTCTATTGTAATTTTTAATAATTTTATTCAAAAATCTCATGCTAACCTATTTCAAATTTTATGGATGTGTTTTTTACTTTTAATTTTGACATATTCAAATTGCACCTATCATTTATACCTAACTTTTTGTAGTCTCCAATCTCGAATATTTCTCTTTTAGATAATTAACAAATGCACTGCAAGAAACGAGCATGTATTTCGCGTCTTCAAATCGTAAATCTTCGTCCTTAACGTCCATTAAACCGTGCCTTATTCCACTTGCACCACTAGTGTAGCTATAGAGATTTCCAAAAGCCTTTCTCAATTTAGCGTGCAAAGGAAAATATTCATTGATTTTTTTTAACGCATTCGTTAATGTGCTACTTTTTTTGCCTGTAATGATATTACACATTGATTCTACTGCTGATATTGATTCCTTAATGGAATTTCTATAATCTGGGTTTTCTTTTTCTGATAAATGTATTAACGCTTGGTTTAAATGCACTTCAACGGGTTTAAATTGATTTTCTTGAGTCATCGCCCTTTCAATCTCGTCAATCTCTAATTTTGAAGTAATTGGAGATATTATTTCGCCAACAAATCTATATCCTGAATTTTCTCTCTCAAAAACAATATTGCATTCTTTAATAAAATCAATCTTATATTGACTATGTTTATAAGAACTGTGCTTGTACAATAAGTTAGCAATAACCTCTAAAAAATTTAATATCTCATACCATCTAAAATTAGAGATATATTCATCTTTTAACGATTTTCGGGCAGTTAAATAAAAAAAATCATCGAGAATTTGGTGTAAAAACTCTCCCCATACAACGATCTTAAATTGTTTGAAATATAAATTACTTGCTATATTTCGATGTACAATCGGAGGTTTAATTTTGTCTAAAAAATGGAGGCTTATTTTATTGTATAAGCCAATTTTTAACTCTTGGTCGATATTTTCCAACGAAAATGGTTTTTTCATGGTATAACCATATCTTTCTGAAAATTTCATTTTTAATTGAATAAAAATTCTTTCGATACTAACCTAAGGTAATCCTAAGAATTAAATTCATCTATTAAACTTCTAATAATGTAGACAGTACGCTTGTTTTTTTAACCAATATAATCAAGTTCTTCTTGTACTACTGCTATAACTACCATTTTTTTTTCAAAAAATAATAGATGTAATTTTACAAATTCTTCATTGATATTATCAAGCTTTTTGGGATCTTTTGAAAAAGATGCTAAGTAATTTGTTCTTATATTCTCTTTAATAATTGGATGATAGATTGTTATTGGCGGATCGTAATGAATGATTCTACCCTTGCATCCTTTTATGTCTAAACATTCCCTATTTGTACCTATAAATTTCATTATCATATCCATTGTATTCTCGGTATCTTCTTTCTTTTCTCTTTTTTCTTTCTTTTCTTTTAACTTTTCAATTTTTTTAAAGTTTACACCCATATTTTTCCTCTTTAATTTTTTTTTCAATTTTTTAATTCTGTGGTAATAAGGGCAAATATAAGATGATCCTTAGTGATGGAGTGACTCCAAAAATGATCAATAAAAACACTCCTAAAAGGAAAAACGACATTGGCTTATACTTCGTTCTCAAGATCGATTTATTAAACGCAATTAAATAAATACCAATGCTAAAAAAGATGATCCCCAAAAAAGAAAGCAATCCCGTGAAACGAGCGAAAAATAATTCAAAAATCTTTAATTCGCTGTCCGTTAAATTAATCTCGTTAAAGAGATTTTCTTTATTGAAAAAGTTGAGGAAAAGCGGTGTCGGTAAGAAATCAAAACATATTAACAACAAATACGTTAAAAGTTTGAATAAAAAGCCAAATCCAATTAAAATATAAACTATCGTCCCTATTCTACCTTTCTTCTTGATATATTCTAAATTAACTCCGTGAATCATCTCGTCATTTTCCTTGCTCTTCGCACTCCACAATAGGTTCACTCCTAACCCCAAGTGTACCAAGAACAAAATGAAATTCGCGAACTGAAAGATGAGAAAAGATACATCGTTAAAACTCTCTGCAAAACTGCTTAAGGTGTCCCATATTTGACTCATGACATCATCAAAAGGATTCATTTTAACTTTCACGCTCTTTCTTTAAATATTCTTCGTTCAATAAATGAAGGGAGAACCGGAGGCGGTAAAAAGACCAAAATTTTCCCCGCAATTTTGAAAAGAAGATCCTCCCGTTCTCCCATGATTATCCTGATGTTTTTTAACAATCCTCATTCTTATATTATTTTAACATCTGAATTTTTCTTTTTCGTGAAATTTGAATTAATTTTCTTTAACTGCTCTAATTGCTCAATTCTCCTTCGTGTAGCCTCGATTATGAATTCAGAATGCGACCTATACCCTAATTCATTATCAATTTTTATTAGTGTTAATATCGTTTTTACCAAATCTTCTGGTACCCTTACCGTTCTATAAGTCACCACTAGTTTTATCGCCTCTGTCTTTTATTCTAAAAGGATTAAGTATCGTGGTGGCTCGAAAACTACCAACAGTGAGGATTCCTAACTTCCTAAAAATCCACTCGTAAAAAGAATGACTAAGTAAGGGATCGTACAATACCATCTGAATCCCCTTAATTAAGTCGTTATCGTTGTTTCTTTTCTCGTTTTCTTCTTTCTCTTCTATTTCTTGGTTGATTTTTTTTAACCTAATATCCTTCATTTTTAACTCCATGTTATATTTTTCCAATATAAATATAAAAAATGCGTTTTTTTATCGGTAACTCCCTTTCTTTCACGCGATCACCCATTCTTTAATCTCCTCCCTTTCCGTTGCTGTCGTTTATAATATTTTCTGTTTTCCGTTCAAGCAACCTATAAATTTCGTAAATAACGTACAAAATAACTAACGAAATTACCCAATGAAGTTCTACATAATTGTAAATTTCAATCAAAATATCAAGCCAATTCATTTTTCTTTCTTCCTGATTATATCCATTTTTTTTTCTTTTTTCTTTTTTCTTTAATTTCTTCAATTTTTTTCTCTAAATGAGAAAAAAGGACACCATGATTTTTTCTAAATTTTATAACCTCTTTGTATACCGATATTTCGTCTTTAAATTTTTTATAATACTTTTTGTTTTTTTTACAAGGACATTCAAAAGTTATGAAAAATTTCTTGCCTTTTTTTATCATCCTTATTTTGTGTGGAAGATCTAATATAGTTTCGTTGTCTAATCTAAACAATGCGCTATATTGAATTTGATTCATTTAAACCTTGTAAATTTTTTTTCCTTTCTTTCTTTCTTTCTTTCTTTCAAGTGGTCACCAATTCTTTTCGATCACGATCTTCTGTGCAATAATTTCTCTCGCAATTTGAACCAAAGCTTGTCTCCATTCTTTTTTTTGTTCTAATTCAGCCCATTGCTCTCCAGTTAACTTGTAATAATCTTCTCCGAGCGTTGCTTTCATTCTCTCAAAAATCTCTTCGTAAGCGCACCATTGCTCGACTATTTCTGGACATTTAAAATACAGCCGACCATTAATCTTGATTGTATCCGTGAATTTCTCCGTTAATACCTCCGATAGTTCGGATTCAAGATTTTTTTTTTTAATCCTGTAACTTTTCACATTAAACGGTCTTATTATCATTATAAATATCTTACCACTCGTCAAACCTCTGATTTCTTTTTCACCAATCGTTACGCCATGCTCTTCTTTAAGTTCAAAAATAACTTCTTCTTCTTCTTCTCCCGTTTCTCTAGCAATTTTTTCCAACAATAATAACGCTTCCTTAAAGATATTCTCGCTCACATCGTTCCCTCCTTTCATTTTCCGTCTAATTTCTTCTCAAGATCTGTTTTATCGTTTTTATCTTCTCCTTCCTTTCCTATGCTGTCGTTTTCTTCTAATTTTTTAGCAAATCCCCTAAATAAGTTTATCTCAATCATATTTTCTAAGAATTCTTTTTGCATTTCTACACTTACTTCATTTTCTTGGTCTTCGCTTTCTTCAAGTTCCTCATCGCTCATGTTATCATCCTCATGGTTTTTAAGGCGGGAAAACGCACGAATTTCCAATGAAGTCCCCACGACTTTGCGAGTTATTGCATAAAAAAAATTTAGGAAAATCTTTTTTCGTGCGTTCTCCCATGATTTCAACAATCATGCCGTAATCGTCTACCTTATCTTGCCTTAACCCTTGATACCCGTAATTAATCATTTTTTTAAATCGTTATTTCGTTATTTTTCGCTTTTCTTTTTAATTCTTCAACATTAGGATCGTAATAAATATCTCGAATGCCATCTTTTGTAATTTTAAATATTGCCTCCGTTCCATTTTCGTGAATTGGCGATTGTAATAGTTGAGCATTTTTTATGTCGCTATCTCCGTTCCCATATAAAGAAACTCGAATCACCGAACCGTGAGCCACGATATTACCTCCAGCCCAAAAATTTTTTCCCGCCCCGCCTCCTTTTAAATCTGGTTTCATGGTGACTTGATTCGTTACCACGAACGCAACATCTGGAAACTCTTCTGCAAGCCTCTTCAACTGTTGAATGTGCCTGCCAAGTAATTGTTGCCTTACTTTAACTGCGCCTCCAATGTACTCGCTTCGAAAATTGGCAATTATCGAATCAATTACTACTAACTTGATGTTTTTAGCTTTAATGTAAATGGGAACTTTCGCTTTTATTATACGAATTTGTTCGTCGCTATCTAGAGTTTTTTCTAAAAAAATATTTTTTCTGGCTTTTGAAGGATTTAATCCGTAGGGCGCGCACATTTGTCCAATTCTTCCCGATCTAAATGTGGTTTCCGTTCCAATATACAAAGCGTTACCGTTCAAGCCTCCTTTATCGAGTGGTAATTGAGCGTTCACGCACAATTGGTGTGCCAATTGAGTTTTTCCCATGCGTGATGCCCCAAAAAACTCCGTAATTGCCCCTGTTTCGACACCGCCTCCTAAAATATTATCCAAGGATTTAGAAGAAGTTGTTATCCTTCGCATTTTCAACCTTTTATCGTGATCTTCCTCAGCAGACATTAAGCCTTTTTTCGTTAACAGTCTAGCCCCGTGTAAAAGCTTCGTTGCGTACTTTTCCCCGATCCCTTTTATTCCTATCAGTTCTTTTCTATTCGCCAAGCTTAAGCTTCTCAAAGAAGTGATTCCTGCTGAAACTAATTTCGTTAAAATTAATCCGCTAATCCCCTTTATCTGCAAGATTTCTTTCGCCTCTTCTATGACCTTTTTAAGTTCCTCATCTGTTAATCTTGCCTGATTTGCCTCAGGTTCTCCCTTTTTTTCGCTTTTTCCGTTATCTTTTTTAATTTTCTCTAATTCTCTATTCATGACTAACACTATTAATAGATTTGTAATTTTCCATTAAGTTTATTAACCAATTAACAACAAATCGCTAAGTTTTATAAAAGAAATTTTCATATTTAAATGTTGGGATTTCTTGGTATTAATTCAAATTAATTTATGTTTTTTCATTTATAAACCACTCTTAAATAATTTCTTTTTCTAATTATTAATTAAAATTACTTCTTTTTACAAACATTTTCTAATATATAATCTATAAATCGTTTTTCCAATGCAATTATAAAAATTACACTTTAATTGACTTAAATTGTCGGACTTTTTATTTATTCTTCAAGAATACACACAAAATAAAAGTTTAAATCAGAAAAGGAATTAAATTTAATTAAAAGGTAATTATAAGTGGTGTTTAAATGGAAGAATTGCCGTTTCGCGTGTCTTTAGTCTCTGCTGGTGAACCTGACGAAAAAGGTTTACGATCTCTTAGGTTCAATCTTAAACCTTCTATTAAAAAAGCTTACAAACTTGCTAAAGACGACGTGTTGTATATTATAGTTATCGGAATTTACAAAAATAAATCTTCAACTGAAATAAATCCTGTCGAATTCTCGTTTTTTGGAACGGTGAGTAAAACGGGTGGAAGGAGTTCTTTAGGAATAACTATTGAAAAAGACGAAATAAGACGGAGAAATTTAACTGAAAATACTGATCTTGAAATAAAAGTCAAAGTTATCTCTAGAACTAAAAGAGAATGAGCAAATAGTTAAAATAATCACCCTTATTACCTATTTCATGATTCCTCGCTTTTGACTTCGGATCGAGACGGTTCTAACAGTAATTTTCTTATTCTATTGAATTCTTGAGTCCATTCTAAGATTTTTCAGTAAAATTTTTAACGCGTGGCTAGGAAAAATTATTTCGTTTTGCTCTGAAATAATACGAGTAACTTCGTCTCGGATGTCTTCTATTGAAAGGCTAGTTTCTTTTTGAATTATAGTAATGTAATAATTATCGCTTTTTCTCATTTTGAACAAAATTATTTATTTCTTGCTATCGAGTCTTAAAAAGAATATAAAAACCCCCAAGTATATTTATCTTAATATTTCTGTGAAGTTTTTACGTTTTAATTCAAATTTAACGTAAAAAAAAGCATTTTAAAACGGGATTTTTTTATCTCGGTTTATAACCTTAACTTTTTCGATTGCACCCTTTCCATTGAATATATAAAAATTCAAAGATATTTTTCTTGGATTATGAAAAAGGAAATTTAGCTAATTCTTTTTAAACTCAAGTATTAGATTTTACCTTCCCTCAAGAAGTTTCGTGCTTCCGTGAATATTTCCTTGTACTTTTATTGTTCTTTTATTGTTCTTTATTATTTTTTATAAATCTATCTAAAGAAATATATCTTGGTCTTTTGGATTTTCTGGGTTTTACTACTTTAATTGCTTCATTCAAAATATCCATTCCATATCTTCTATTTATTTTTTTTTTAATAAGATTCTCTATTATTCTATCTTCTATATTATATACCCGTTTTAAAAATAAACCAGTTCCAACTCTCTTAGATATATTGATTTCTTCAAAACCTCTTTTAATATTTCTAATCATTATAGCTAACATAAGATCATCATCGTAAAAATCACCTCCTCCTGTTTGCCTTATGATTTCCATTAAGTTGGAGTCAATAAATTCATAATCATATTTATTTACATAAAGATCATATATGAATTTTGAAATTAAATTGATGGGTGTTGCACATGTAAAACGAATGAATTTAGATTCTATAAATATTTTGCTTCTAAGGTGATTCAACATTTTTTTATAGGGATTATCTTCTTTTATGGGAGGAATGCTTAATTTTAACAGTTTGTCATACTTATGAGGATTAATTTTGTATTTTTGTCTTATTTTGTCTACGCTAATTTCCCAGATATTAACTGGTAATCCACTATCGATTATTGATTGTTCATAATCAGCATAGTAAAAATTTTGAACAACTAATACGAATTCAATTCTAATATTTTTTTTATTAAAATTGAGATTTGTGTCTTTTTCAATATAATTATATATATAATCAAGACATTCCCGTTCTTGATAAGTATTAATTAAGGATGATAGATTACCTACATTTCGTGCTCTCTGACCTTTAACTTCTCCAAGAATTAATCTCTTTATGTTATTATCAATTATTTCAGCTAAAATAAAATCAAATAATGGAGTTTTTTCATCAATTCTTTTATTAATTTTTAAATAATATAAGGGTTCTAAAAACAATAAATGGTAATCGCAAAAACCTTCTTTCAGAAAAGGCTTCAACGCACAGGAAAGCAAATTGTTATGAGATTTTTGATCTAAATCATTGTTCTTGTAATCATCGTTAACTTCCTTTTTTATAGTCTCTATCCTGCCTTCATAGATTGTTTTATATTGATTTTTAATTTTTTGATGATCCAGCTCATTAAAATTTTCTAGAATTTCTCCTATATTGGAAGGAAAATAAATTTTTTTCGCCATTACAAATTAGATCAAAACACATATTTTGTTTTTTGGTTGAGTATAATCTATAATATCTAAAACGGGGAAAACACTTATAAAAGGATTATCTATTATTTGTGTTAATTGGGCTGAAATTGGACTAATTGATAAGTGAAAAGCTCCTTTCTTTTTAATATTAATAAATTCAATATTAAAGGATATAAATTGATCAATTTTATATCTCATTTTAGAGATTATTTGAATATCTTCTGATTTAATTATTTCATTTATCATTTCAGAAAAAACATTCTTTGGAATTGGTTCATTGAATTCAATTAAAAGATTATTACTAAGTCTGTAATGTCGATTTAAAAAGACCGAACGATATAATTCTTTTTTAAATTTTCTTATTTCTTTAAGATAATTGTCTGAATTAGCAAATATCCATTCTCCGATTTGTCGGTAGAATTTTAAATCGCCATATTTAATAGATAACATTGCTTGTTTTCTTCTAAAATGAAATCCATTACCAGAAACTCTCCCTTTAAATTCTTCAATATTTATTCCGTAAAGATCTTCTAATTCACTGTAAGAAAACAATGCATCTATACCTTCGTATGTTATCCTACGACGATAATCTGGTCTTAATTTTGACTGTTTACTTGAAGAAGGTGAATAATCTCCTTTAATATAATTCAAAGTTGCATTGTGATCAAATTTGAAAAGACTTAATAAATCGATTGTTAATTTATGTGTTATCCACAATACATCAATCAATGGATTTTTAATTAAAAAACGAGTGTAGAAATAACTATTAATTCTTTTAGTGGTAGAAAATGAAAACAGAATCATAGAATCATTATTAGGTAGAAACATTAAATAACCAGTAAATAGAATCCTTCCTGTTTCTTTTTCATTCTTTTCAATCTTATATAAATCTGTGATTTTTGATACAATAAAACTTTTATGAAATTCATTTAAAATTTCTTTTTTTTTAGAAGTATAACTAATTAAAAAAATCATTTTAAATTTACTTCTAAGTTTATGATGAGTTAATAGAAATTCATACATACTTTCAAAACTTTTGAATTCAGGATCATTTTGTTGTTTTTTCAAATTCATAACTTTTTTTTTTTTGGTATATGATATTGTTATATTGAATTAATTAAAATACAACTCTTTCGAATAAAGATTTTTGTTTAATATTACTAATATTTTAGTACATTATTATTTGTATTATTTAATTTTTTACATTTCAATTATTGATTATAAAAAGGGGTTAATGATCAATATTATTATGACAAGTCTTGACGATCCTCTTCCAATGCTTCTACAATTTCATTCTTTTCCTGAATCGCTAATACATCTGACTTATCAAATTGTTGCAAATCTCTTTTTTCAAATTCGAGCTTGCAGGAAGTACACTCTATTGTATCTCCCAAATCAACGCAAACCATTCCACAACGAGGGCATTCGGGCGTGTTACCATTATCGTGAATCTTCATGTAAATATAGTTAAATGTGTTTGCTAATTCGAGGAATTCGCTTTCTTTTTCGAGTTTAATCGCGCAATCTAAATGAAACGAAATGTAATATTCTCTACCTTCATCCCATAAGATTAAGGGAATGTAAGGTTCTTCAATTTCTTTTTTGCATAGTTTACATCGCGACTGTTCCCTTAAATTGGTTTCTTTTGAGTAATTGCTAACGTCGTTAAGTATTAACAAAGCTTCTTTTCTCAACAAATCGTCAAGATTAATTTTCTTTTCCATCTTGTTTATTTTTTGAATGTTCTTTTAACTTTTCTAGATCTTCAGCTTCTTGCAAGATTTTATCAAAGTCAAGGCGCGCGGGGAACTTAATGAAATTCTTTAAGTAACGCCTCAATTTTACCTTTTGTTAATAGATAGTTTAAAAATGAGTTTGCTATTTAAACCTATTTTTCATTGCAATACTTTCATTTCCTTTCTTAAGGCGGTTAAAATTCATTTAACAAATCAAGGAAATAACGCGCAATCTTTCATTTTGGCGGTTAACAAAGTAGGTAATGAATGTATTTTACATTCATGTATAATAAATTAGATCGCGTGAAATTTAACACAAGACAAAAGAAATAAAAATGTTAATCAGTAACAACCAAGGGAAGTAATTTCCAAACTAGTTTCGTGAAATTGGTTAAATTTTTTTACGCGCATTTAATTTAATTTCGCCTTTACGTTACTTGATTTAACTTTGACTGCTTGTAGAAGGGAGGGCGGGAGGGTTAATACAAGAAGAAGTAATGTGGGCGGGTGAGCGGAATACAATCAACAAAAAGCACGCGTAGTTGTTTTTGTTATATACTTGCAAGCAAATGTAATCTACTAAACAATGTAATAGTAACCAGACATGTACAAATTAAAAAATTAAAAAAAGAAATGTTTCTTTACTTGACATGATTTTACCTTGACTTGATCTTTACGTTTTTGTAAAAATTAAAAAAAATCTAATTTTTTTTACTTGACTAAATTTATGCTTTACTTTTTTTTTACTTTACCTAAAAAAACTTTGACTCGGTAAAAGTAAAACTAAAAATGGTAAAAGTAAAACTAAAAATAGTAAAAGTAAAAGTAAAAAAAGTAAAGGTAAAACAAAAAAAAGTAAAGGTAAAAAAACAAAAAGAAAATTATTCAAAACACGACAAAACAAACTCGTCCCATGTCTTATCGTCTCTTCCTATAAATTTGTCCAATCTAACGAAGTCGTCTCGAAAATTCCATTTCTTCTCGCTCAAAATGTCATACTCGTGAACTAAAGAACCAACAATATTTCTAATCCACGATCTTTCTTTTCCAACATGGTAAAAACCGTGAATAAAGAAATTCTCCTCGTTTTTATACACTAAAATCTTCTCCCGATAATTTCCTTTCTTTTTGTCTCTCTTTACCTCAACATATTCGCTTAAGAAATCGTGAACTAATCTCGCCCTCCGTGTGGCGTCCGTAATGCCTACTACAATCCTTAATTTATTACTTAAAACTTTATTTTCCATGATAGTAGTAAATTAACCAAAATATATAAATCCAAGAACCCCGACAAAATTCTAATTTACTATCAAATTTTTCCTTTAAATAAAACGGTTTCCAATCCCAAAATCTTGCCTTTTTGCATGTATCTTTGTTACAGTACGAAATCATAATTTTAGTGTAGAAATAATGAGTAAGAAAGGGCGGGAGGGAGGGAAACCCTAAAACATGGAAGTACCATCTGAGAAGGCACATGAAATGAAACAAGGTAGGATCGGAGAGCCTCTAGTAGTAGGTATTGTATGCAAAGCGTCTGTCGGTACGCGAACCGACTCGTCCGCCGGGCGAAACCGGCTTCTGAACATCAAATTCGATGTAATCGGCTCCATGTTTGAATGCTTTTTCAAAAGCCATAATAGTATTTTCATCTGCATTTACTCGACACCCTCTATGGCCTATATAATAGAAATTTCTTCTCATAACAATAAAGCTAAAAATATTACATTTTAATATCTTCAACCCATTTGTACTAGATACAAATAACACAATATAATTATTAACCCTATTAATGTAATAAGAAAAACTAACGGATTTCTAATTGTTTGAATTATTGATAAGCCTAATAACATTAAAATTTCTTTCCAATTAGCTGGTTTTCCCATTAAATCCTTATAATTTCCAATACTTACCACCATGAACAAAAAGGATAACAATATTGCACTAACTTTTATTGTTATATCAATAATATCAAAAATATCAATAGTTTCAAAAATAATCTCGTCAAGATTCGCAAAAATTGTAATGATACCAGCGTTAAATAAAAATGAGATTATTAAAAATACGCATCCAAGGGCAGCAGATATTTTTAGAGATTTATATGCTTGTACCTCATCAAGAATTAACTTTTTCTTTGTGGTAACCCCTTTTTTCTGTTCTTTTTTAACTTTTGGCATTTATCGTTTTAACCGTAATATTTTTTTCTTTAATACTGCAATTTTATAGATATAAAACCCAAAAAGACCATATATAATAATAAAAATAATAATTGATAAAATATAAAGGATTTCTTCCCAATTTGTTTCTTCAGGAGGGATGGGGGGATATTGAATGTTAATCTGAACAATACAACTTTTTTTAGTTCCACTCCAATAAGAATGAGAGCTTGTCTCGCCATATATAATTTTAAAGCTATATTCCGATCCATAATCTAAAAAAACATCGTTATCATCTTGAGTATTATTCACAGGTATGGAAAATTCGCATGTTACTGTTTTACCTTCTAATTTCGCCTTACCCATTCCGTTGTAGATTGAATCTTCTTTAAATACGCCATTTTCAATGTAATAATCAAGGAATTTAGATTTGTTTAATATTGGATCAGTAAATTGAATAATTTTTGCATCTACAAATTTTTCTTTAGTATCTTTAGAAATTAATATACCTATAAATTCTTTAGAATTATGAAACTCAAGGTCATATTGAATAGATAAGTAAAGATTTGAATCATTTTGCATTACCCATAATTTAAATAATAACCCTAAATCTGTTGAAGATTGGCTAGAATTTAAAATGATAGAAATCTTCTTTGCGCTATTCCATTCATTTGCGTCGGTATCTATATAACCGTCAACTTCAGGAGCGTCTCCAAATACAGGAACTATTTCTTCTGTGACCGCCAATGATTCAATTACAATGAAGCTCGAAGTTAGGATTAAATTAATGAGTAATGCATAAATGAAAATCTTAACGATAGGTTTACCCAAGATATGATGCCACTTATTATGTATAATTAAGTTTTCTCTTATTAAAATTGATAATTAAATTTTGTTAAAGTTTTTTTCGTTTTTTTTCACTTTCATGTATATTTTGGGAGGAAATTAGGGAGAAGTACCCAAATTTTAAACTTATTTAAATATACTATGATATAATTCATAATACTTTTTATTTCACGCTTTGCATCAGAATTACTATTATTATATACTGCAAATGATTTTGGTCCAATAGCTACTAACTTCCCTGATAAATCTTTTTCTCTTTTAATAAAAAACCAAAATGGCTTATTTTTTTCGTTGTCTTTTGCAATTATGAGCATCCATGGGTTATATGTCCAATCTTCATTGTCAGGATTTAATACTTTTTCAATTACTCGTCTTGTAGAATATTTTTTAGTCATTTTGATTGTTTTGAACAATGTTTGAAAATAACTTCTTTTTATACTGATATATCCTTTAAAATAAGATTTCGCATCAATTAATTCGAGTTCTTTATCGAATTCGAGTTCCGAATCCGAATATTTTAAAAAAATCTTCCAATTATTCATGATTTTTACAATCTATATTAAATATAAGAAATATAATATTTTTATCCAATTTCTTCTATTATTATTTCTTTAAACATATTTCTAATCTTATCTAAAGAAGTTTTTAAATTTTCACTTTTTAATTCAGATAAATTTAAATTCAAATAGCATTCATATAAGAGTTGATTTTTTTTCAAGCAAAGTCCAGATGAGTGAATTATATCGTAATTTTGAACAATTTTTATCATATTTTCTAAAGCCTTTTCTGGTACGCTCGAACCATATAAACTGATTTTCAATATTTTTTCTTTATTAATAGGATAAACAGTGATCCTAATAGATTTCTCTGTCTCTGATTGAATCACTAATAAATACGGTTTATCGACGGATTCTATGATATTAGATAACGAGACATGTAATCTGACTTCTAAAGTGTCATCAATTCTTTGAATGTTTGCTTTGGTTAATAGATCTTTTGATTGTTTCATTGTAATAAGTGTATTGTAAATCTTTTTTTATTGTTTTCTTTTATTTTATTTTATTATAATGAAATATAATTCAGATCATTAAAATTAATGACAATACATTAATTTTATTTCATGTACTACTATCAAACCCATCATTTGAAGTTTTTTGCGGTTGTATTACTACCCTAACAATTATGTCAACCGAAATGGCGGTTGGGAACATATTTCTCAAAATATTTTATCCTCCGTTCACATCTGCCTTAATCATAAAGCCATTCGAGACTAAATTCATTATTAATTATTTTTTTTTTTTAATTCACGAATTTAACATTAATTAAATGCGAATTTAGGCTGTAAATTACTGATTTCATGTACTTGGGTTTGGATCTACGATTCTTAAAGATGAATTTAGAAAAATATTCACGAACGATGGATATGTGAATAAGGAAAAACGGAAAGAAGTTTATACCACGGTCAATTAATTGTAATAATAAAATTAAAAAAAAAAGAATTATAAAATTTAGCTCATTCAAGTCAATGCTCTCATTAAATAGTTCCCTTCATTTTAAACGATTCAAATTTTTATTTTTTCGCCTTTATTTTAAATTTAACAAGATTTATTTTTAGTTACATGAATGTCAAAAAGATTTTTTACTTATGACATTGACCATATAATGGGATATTGTTTACTATTTCCTTGATTTGTTAAACAATTTTTAAACATTCTAATAAAGAAAATGAAAAAAATATATGTCAAGATAAGTTTAAATAGAGAACAGTAATTGTTTAATAATTTAATCATGAATAACAAAAAGAAAATGTTAGGCTCCCACAAGTGCCTATCTTTCAAAGTGAATTACATTGAAAAAAGACGATGATCCAGAAAGATATGAAGATTTGTTAAAAAAAGATATGTTGAGAGAAGACACCTTATTGATACTTAACGATATTAATAATTACTCAACAGATTACGATTTAAGTAAAAAACTATATTGTAAACTATGCAAAAAAGAAATTGAAGAACCTTATCTCCCTTTCATTTTATGGAATAAAAATCGGGAACTTTACATTTCATTCCATTTAGAGTGTATTATTAAACCAGAAAAAGTGAATGAATTCTTTGAAATAGTGGAAAAATTTAACTATACTTACGAGATAAAAGACGAAAAGGCGAATTTTTGATATTAATGTTAAAAACGATAAATGTGAATAAAAAGTTTCTTATACAGAAATGCATTTCTAAAGGATGGCGAAATTATTTTAGATCTATCTATTCTTACAGAAAAGTTAGCAAGAATTTTTATATGGATATTGTGTTAATTGTAAAAAGCTTCTTAATAGTCTGGTGGGGATTCCAAAAATATTTTTTGTTATAGGTGTTCTGGTTTCAAAAAATGAAAATATCTCTATTTATTATGAGGAAGATATGTGCGTATGTGCGTATGTGCGTATTTTACGAATCGTTGCGCTAGTTTTTATTGGAGCTAGGATAATTCTTTTATTATTATGTTCTTTTATCATTGTTAACGCTGTAATTATAATTTCTTTTGTAGTATTTGAACACCTTAATATTCCATAGCTTTCTTTTAAATTAAGTTCCAATAACCATAATCCTATTTTATTTGCTTCTTTCATCCCAAAATACCTCCATATTGAACGCCAAATGGTTCTTAAAAAATCTTGTTTTTCAAGCTTAATTGCACCCTCTACATAGATTTTGAATAAAATATATCTCTGCCTTTCTTTTTTAACCATTTTTACTCCCTTCACGAAACTAATTTAACTCCGGGTTCAAAAGCTGTCTTATTTTGGCGATTTTGGACCCTTTTTAATAATTGTATCAAGTTATCTTTAAAAGATTTTTTTGCTTCAGCTATAGGCATCTGAAGGAGTGTATGACAAATACTCACTAGACATCTTTGATGTCTAATATCATAGATATCGTCAAAATTTCCATTAATTATAAAATTAGCTTTCTTCTTCATTGCCAATTGAATAAAACGATACAAGATCCTAGAGTTTTTTGATTGAACTGATTTTACATTTGCCATCATCGGTGCTAAAGAAAATTCTATAAATGAATTGTTTTGTTTTGTTAATGATATCACTCCAGGAGTAAGAGTTCTTAATATATTTTGATTTGAAAAAGATATTAAATCAACTCTTGAATCGCTAGCAGCAGCTATTTGAATTTTTTTATTAGATGTTTCAACCGAAAGAATGTGAGGAAAATTATTGAAGTTCTTTACGCTTTTCTTAAATTCTATTAAATTCTTAGGCCTTAAATTTAATCTAAAAAATATGTTAATGTTTATATCGTTCTCAATTTTTTTTTTTATGTTTATAGGCATTTTTTTTACATTATTTTTTGGTTCTAAAATTACATTCTTAATGCCTAATTTTTCGCAAAATTCTAATTTTTCCTTAATTTTATTGAAATCTTCGAAATCCACCGGCATTCTGGAATTAAAATACGACAAACAACATTTTCCTCGCAAATCTCACTTAATTCATAAAAAACAATCTTAAGATTTTAATTAAAATTATAATAAAAAAATTTTATTATCATTAAGTATTTAAAATGTTATTCTTTAGCAAAAAATAAGTGTATTTTGTGATTAAAAAAAGAAGTTTATCTGAGATAAGAAAAAGAATCGAGAATGGCACGGCAAATGTTTTAACTGTCCAAGAGCTTATAGATCGTTTAAGCAACGGTGAGAAAGTTCAATTTGAAGATGTAGATGTTATAACAACTGCCACCAAGGCTTTAATGAGCGGAATTGCGGGAATATTTTCTTTCCGACTATCGCCTCCAAAAACTTTAAGAAAATTTACTGAAGTGAGTATAAATGGGATACCTGCATTTCCGGGACCATGTCCTAACGAATATTTAGGCATTGTAGATTTAATGATTTATGGAACAGCTCAAAGTAGAACTCGTGATAATTATTCTGGTGGTTTACTTTTTAGGGATTTAGTTGATGGAAAAAGTGCAAAAATAATCGCAAGAAGTAGTGAAGGCGAAAAAGTAGAAAAAGAATTGACTTTAGACGAAATGCAATTTGCTAGATTAATGGGGACTCGACAAGCGATAAAAAATTATAATGCAATGATAAATTGTGAATCCTATGATGTTAACACTATCTTTTCGTGCCTTCCATTTAAAGGGAATAAGATAGAAATTACATTTTCTGGCTGTGGCGCCTTGAATCCCTTTCAAAACGACCCTGAATTCGAGAGTTTCGGAGTAGGGACGCCATTATTAGTAAATGGAGGGGTTGGTTACCTCGTGGGTCCTGGAACTCGCAACTATATCCTAAAGCCTAACATGATGACAATCGCAGATTTTCGGGGAATGAAGCCTGAATACATGGGAGCATTTAAAACATCTTACGGGCAAGAGCCAATTTGTAGCATTGCCATTCCTATTCCAATTATAAACGAAAAAGTATTCAATAACATTGTTAAATCGGATAAAGATGTTAAATTAACCATCTTAAGCCTTGTAGGGAGAGAGAAAGTTGGAGAAATAAGCTATGCTGATGTGTGGGATAAGAATTTTCAAGTAAAATTCGATTACAAAGCATGTGAAAACTGCGATGAATGTAATGTAGCTGAAATGTGTCCTACAAGCGCCCTGATTACCAAAAATGATAAAATAATTTCGATAGATCGTAACCGCTGTTTTAATTGTGGAACTTGTGCAACTTTATGTTCAGAGGCGTTTCATTTAGATTTAAAAAAAATAAAATTTGAAGGAAAGGAAATACCCGTG
>JAUXAJ010000376.1 GCA_030620005.1 Promethearchaeota archaeon
TATATTTTTACGCTTCCGCCAAAGCTATGTTTCGATTTGTAGAAGATTTTAAAAACTATGAATGACCCTGAATGTTAACTTAAATTAAGTTGTATTTTTCCGAAATCTCCAAGAAAGCATTCGTGAAATGCTTGACTTGCTCCCAAGTAAGTCCATACGTGCTAAATTTCATTTCTTTCGAGATTCCCGGAAGCATGCCGATAATACCCCTTTCTTTGAATTCGTCTCGAACAAAAAATCCCTTTCTTGGGTGATTTTCCGCTACTTTAGCAAAAGATTCTGTTTTGATATTAGTTAAAGGGTGGACTTTTGGAAGTTTACCTAAAATCTCTATTCCCTTAATGTCTTTAATTATATCAACGACATAATTCGCTTTTTTAGACGATTCTTCAACTTGTTCTTTCTGAGTTCTTTTTACAATTTCTGGAAAGCTTGCCATCAAAGTAACCAGCGGAGCACCATATACGGGGGGGCATCCCATTACCGTGCAAATCTTATTTGGAAAGGATTTTGAAGTAATATTACCTACGATTTTCGAGTTAACCATGACATTATCGTAAAACTCGTTACTGAAACCTAATATTCCTATTGGACCCGAAGCGGCCATAGATTTATGTCCACTACAAGAAATGAAGTCTATAAAATTTTTCTTGCAATCAATAGGCAATATTCCACCAGAGTAAGCTGCGTTCAATAAAAATGGAATCTCGTGATTTTTACACGTTTCTCCAATAGGTTTTGGATCAGTATAATTTCCATATTTATAATCGATGTGAGTTAAAAGTACAAGTAAAGGTTTTTCTCCGTATTTTTTAACGCACTGCGTTATTTCTTTTTCATAATCTGCACATTCAATAACAAACTCTGGCTCGCCCGAATTAGGAACTTCTCTTACTTTTAATCCATTAGACTCTATGGCTAAATAAGTAGTATAATGCGCAAGACTATCAATTATGACGGTCTTTCTTCTGGGATATTTTTTCGTTAGAATTTCCATTATCAGTCGTTTGGATTCTCTTGCTGCTGCTGTAGGCATGACGTGATCGATGTTCAGGAACCTTGCCATATCCTTCAAAAACTCGACGACAGGTGGATTCTTAATTTTATCAATTCGACCTTTCAAGCAATTATCACATAAACTATAACCGTCACCAAAAGCAATCAAGGCTTTACATGCTTCAGGGGTTAATATACCACCTCTTTGAATCGGGTGTATGTTAATGTATTTTTCGTTAATATTTCTTGTAAGGTTCGAGTATTTTTGAATTAATTCGTTATTATATTCTAAATTTGTCAAATTTGATTCATCCAGTCTTTTTTCTTTTCATTCAATTAGATTAAAATTAATAGAATATTAAAAGAATTTTTAAAAATCACGTCAAATTTAGTAATTTATTAAAAAATATATAACAATTCAAATTATTTTTAAGAAATAAAAAGGGATTGATTAGAAACATGCCAATAATTATACCAAGCCCAAGAACCGGAAAAAAGCCTCAGATTCACGAAAATGCGTTTATTGCTCCAACTGCCGTTATAATAGGAGATGTTACGATTGAGGAAGGTGTTAATGTGTGGTTTGGGGCGGTATTACGCGGAGATTGGGGGTTCATAAAAATAGGAAAAAACACTAGCGTCCAGGAAAACGTAACAATTCATGTTACTGTCGACACTTCTGTGGAAATTGGAAGAGATTGCATTATCGGACATCATGCAATGATCCATGGGCCATGCTCTATTGGAAATGCTTGCTTGATAGGAATTGGTTCGAATGCCCTTCAAGATAGCAAGATAGGTGAAGGCTCAATCTTAGGAGCGGGAGCAGTATTAGTAAATAAGGAGATTCCCCCGTTTTCCTTAGCTGTTGGGGTTCCTGCTAAAGTTAAGAAGTCGTTACCAACAATGGGAACTTTAGCAGGAAAAAAAAATTCTGCCGAATATGCTAAGAATGGACAATTTTTTAAAGAATTTTTTGAACAAAATCCTGAATTTTCAAGATATTAATTTTAAAATATTTTCCAGAATTTTTTCCTGTTTATCATGCGTGCCCAAGAAAATCGTGCTATAATATAAATTAATTATTTTAAGATTATTGAGTAATTTTCTTTCTTTCATGATTCGAGTCATTGGAGTAAAAACTTTTTATTTTTTTAAAGATTCTCATAAAGATTAGAATTTAGATAAACGATTTAAGATTTATTGGATAAACGATGATAGAAGGATTGAAGGAATTATTCGAACCTGAAAGCGTGGCAGTTATAGGAGCATCAACAGAGCCAAATAAAATAGGTAATAAAATCTTAAAAAATTTAATTGAAACCGGTTATAAAGGTAAAATCTTTCCCATAAATCCAAAAGTTCCTGAAGTTCTTGGGTTAAAGGCGTTCCCCTCAGTAAAAGAAGTTCCTGATATAATTGATTTAGCCATTTTTGTCATCCCATCGAAATTTATTCCTGGAACTATTGAAGAATGCGCATTAAAAGAAGTGAAATCGGCGATTGTAATTAGTAGCGGGTTTCGTGAAATTGGAAAAGAGGGAAAAATATTAGAACAATTTTTAATAAAGATATCTAAAAAAGCGGGAATTAGGATCGTTGGACCTAATTGTCAGGGTATAACTAATCCACATAATGGTTTGTTGGCGACTTTTGGAGGTTTTACTACCCTAAAAGGCTCAATTGGGGTGGTATCTCAAAGCGGATCAGTTTCAGGAGGTTTCCAATGTTTAGCTGAAAGGGATGGAATTGGAATTAGCAAATTAATCAATCTGGGTAATAAATCGGATGTTAATGAGATTGATTTACTTCAATATTTAAAAAACGACGAAAAAACTAAAGTAATTGCCCTTTACTTAGAAGGTTTTGCTGACGGAAAAGAATTTTTACAAGTAGTAAGGGATGTTGTAAGAGTAAAACCAGTTGTTCTATTAAAAGGTGGACGCACAAAATCAGGAATAAGAGCAAGTGCTTCGCATACTGGTTCTTTAGCAGGAAACGCAACAATAATGGAAGCTGCTGTTAAGCAAGCAGGAGGTATATGGGCAGAAACTTTTGAAGAATTTTATGATTATGCAAAAATTTTTGCCCTTAATAAAAACACAATTCTCCATGAAGGCTCAGGTCCTCTAATCGTTGAATCATCTGGTGGCGCTGGAACTCTCGCAGCTGACACGATTGACAAACTAGGTATGAAGCTTCCAAAACCAAAAGAGGACGCAATAAAAAAATTAAAAGAATTTTTATCGCCCATGTGTACATACAGCAATCCGTTCGATATAGGCCCGAGTGCCTTTTA
>JAUXAJ010000176.1 GCA_030620005.1 Promethearchaeota archaeon
ATTAAATATTGCAAAATAGAACATTCTTTAAACCCATACCAAGGACCAAAGCCATCAGCTCCAGGTTTTGACAAGTCAAATCCTAAACAACTAACATGAAGTATTTTTTCGTCGGGAAGCAATAAACCCACATGGGCTTTAGAATGTCCTTTAAAGGATACTGTCTCAATCGTAAAATTTTCAAACGAAAGCAATGAACCGGGTGTAAATTCGTTAACATTTTTACATTCACCGTATCCATTAATTCCACCGAATTGTTCGATTATAGAATAATCCAACGCTTCGTTAAAACCAAATTCTTCGTAGAAATTACGTAAATCTAACAAGCACCTAGATTCTGGATGTGGAGCGTGTATTACTGCGCCAATCTCTTCCCACGCGTGAACATGCGTCATGTGGTCCATGTGTCCGTGAGTACACACGTAATCTGAAACTGGATAAAATATTTTTTTTAGTTTTCTTATCAAATCAGGCTCGATATTTACATCAAGAACGATTGTTCGAGCATTTCTTCCTTTTTTAGGTAAAACAAGCAAACCATCACAACAAGAAAAGTAGAATGGCGGTTTAATTTGGTGAATGAGTAATATGTCGTCAGTTACTTTTCGAATTTGAAGATTTTCTATTTGAGGTAAAGTCATTTAGCAGTAGTTTTTATTTAATGAGGGATTATTATAAAAATTTAAAACCTTCAATAAATTTTCATGTTATCAATTATAATCTAAAAGCTAGTTTAATTAAAGAGATAATGATTTATTGCACTAAGAAAATCAAATAATCAATGATCGTGAAATAATGTTAATGGAAGATTGTTTTAATGGTAATTAAAAATTTTATAAAAAGGGAGAACTTTTGTTTAAAAACTAAACTTATTAAGCCATACGCTTCTTAATATTAAATAAAATATTTCTCTAAACTTATCATTTTTGATTTAATAAATTTAATACTAACTGCGAATATATCATGGAAGTAAAGAGAAGCGAAGATTCCCTCATCTTTTATGCGCTTACTCCCAAAATTACTAAAATGAGTCGAGTTTTCGACGCTATTGCTGGTTTCATGAGGAATAAACAAGCTAAGGATCCATCTGATAGATTTAATCTCATTTTGTTTCAAGAAAATGGTCCTAGCTATTTAGAAGATTTCTCTTTTGACCCTGATTACATTTTAAGAACATTAAAATCGTTGGCTCGTAAAATAGTTAAAGCGAACATTGCGAGTGGCATTTTTATTGCCATTTCTTTTATTATCGACGTATTTAAAAGAATTTCTGATAAAGTTTTTCGACTTATAATTCTTACCGATGACGGAGCGCGTGAAATCCCCGCACATTATATTCCAATATTAATTGATTTAATCGAAAAAGTTAAAGAACTTCCATTTTTCATTGATATAATTCGGATTAATTCTAAATATCCTCTAGAAGGGAAGAAGTTAATGAAATTAGCGAAAAGAAGTAATGGTAATTTGTATGACATTGTTAAGATACGAGAATTAACTCCTTTATTGATTACCCTTTCAGAAAAAAAATATATTAAAATACCAACAATGTTAATGCAAAAAAAAAAAGTTATTTTAAATGGAAATAAACAATTCTTCGTCAATTTTGCTGATAAACCCTTAGTGGTTGAAACCATAGAACCTTGCGCCATTTGTTTTCAAAGAGACGATAAGGGGATTGTAAGGTGTCCTTCGTGCGATACTACTGCACATGCGACGTGTTGGGCTCAATGGGCTGAAACATCTAATATTGGCATGCCACACGTGTTTAGGTGCCACAATTGCTTTAACATTTTAACACTTGATAAGAATTTTGTTATTGACGTGCAAGCGGGAAGAATTTCTACAGCGGAGCAAGTAAGAGAAGTAAGCAAAAGAGACGCTTTAAAGTATTTACAAGAATTAGAAGCCAAGGAGAAACCGAAAATAATTCAAGTTGAAGATCCTCTATCAATTAAAACAAAAACTACTGATGTAGAAGCAGGAAAAGCCAAAACAAGTGAGGGCAGAAGAAAAAGAAGAGGTGTTAAGGTAGTAATTTGCCCTAATTGCTCAAAAATCACGACAAACTTTAAAATGAGTTGCCCAAATTGTGGTTTTCTCTTAAGAGCATTTTCTTATTGAATTTATTTAAATTTTTCATAGAGATATTTTTTTAAGTAGTGAACATTTATTTTTTAAAATAAATTAGTAAATAATTTAATTTATATTTCATATTTTTTTTAAATTAATTATATATCATTTATAGAAAAAATGTATAAATACAGTGTATCCATTTTAGGAACGGGTTTTATCGGATTATGTTCTGCCGTTTGTTTTGTTAGTAAGGATATCAGAGTCTTTGCCTCTACACACAATAAAAAAAAGGCTCAGATGATTAATGAGGGTCGATCTCCTTTTTATGAAAAAGGTTTACAAGAAATGATGAGTGAGGTAAATAAAGCTAACCCTGAACTTTTCAAATGTTTGACTGATCCTGTTCAAGCTGTCTTAGATACAGATATAGCAATGATTACGCAAGGAACACCAATGCGAAAAGATAATTCAATAGATTTGAGTTATATAGAAAGTACTGCTAAGGAAATAGGCGAAGCATTGAAGAAAAGCGATAAATATCATTTAATTGTAGTGAGATCAACGGTTGTTCCAGGTACATCGAGAAATCTTGTTGGGAAAGCAATTACTGAGGTTTCGGGAAAGGAACCTGGAATAGACTTTGGATTATGCATGCAACCTGAATTTTTGGCCGAAGGAAAAAGTTTAGAAGATACTCTTAGACCTGATAGAATAATAATTGGTTCAATTGATGAAAAAAGTGGAGCAATGCTTCAAGAATTTTACGAATACTTTTATGGAGACCATTTAAAGAATTGTCCCATTAAAAGAATGAATTTAGAAAGTGCTGAATTAGTCAAGTATGGAAATAATTGCCTATTGTCCACTAAAATTTCATATGCTAATGAGTTTGCTAATTTTGCAGAGTTAGTTCCTAATGTTGATGTTGTCCAAGTCATGGAAGGTGTTGGTCTGGATTATAGGATTAATCATAGGTTTCTTGGTGCAGGAGTAGGTTTTGGGGGAGCATGCTTTCACAAAGACGTTAATGCAATAACTAAATGGTCAAGATCCATGGGATATGTTTCAAAATTATTAGAAGCAGTCTTAGAAAGAAATGATCATAGAGCAATTCGCATTGTTGATATAGCAGAAGGGTGAATAGGTAAATTAGAAGGAAAAAAAGTAACTTTATTAGGACTTTCATTTAAACCAGGGACTGACGACATGCGAGAAGCTCCAAGCATTAGAATCATTAATGAATTAAAAAAAAGAAATGTCACGGATATTATTGGATATGATCCTAAAGCAAAAGAATCTGCTGAAGAAGAAATAGGAGATAAAATCAAATATGCTGAAACAATTGAACAAGCATTGGAAGGGTCAGAATGTGCTTTATTGATTACAGATTGGGATGAATTTAAAAAATTAACACCAGATGATTTCAAAAAAAACATGAAAACTCCAAATCTAATTGATGGTCGTCGAATCTATGACTACGATAAATTTAATAAAGCAATAAATTTTAGAGCAATGGGACGTATTGATTTAGAGTAGTAATTTTTATCTTTTTTTTTTGTTTTTACATTTATTAGTTTCGTTAAATCTGGATTTTTAAAAAAATTTATGATAATACCATGAGAAAGTTAAGGAAAATTTGGGTCGAATCTGAAGGAAAAAACAAGAGGAGCACTTTTTAGGAAGGAGTAGTAGTAATATTTAACTAAAAAATTTACGTGAATTATCCCTTGAGTTTAAAAAAAAGATGAAAAAAATAATCAATAATAAAATTAAATTCAAGATTAATTTCTAAGTAAAAAAATAGAAAACAAGGTTAAAAAAATTAACTTCCTCCGTTTTCAACAGAAGATTTCTTTAACGCCCAGTTTATCATTGAATTAAGTTGGACATTTGCGAAGTGATTTTGCACCATGGCTCCAGAGGGGCACGCTGAAACACAGGTTCCGCACCCCTTGCAAAGAACGGGATTAACAACCGCAATCTTTTTAAAAGTGTCGAAATCTATGGCTCCAAATGGACAAAGCGACTGGCAACTCATGCATCCTGAGCATTGATGTTCTAATACTACGGCATAATACGGTTCAATTTCGACCTCGCCCTTCGCCATCAGGCCAGCTGCGCTTGAGGCTGCCGCTTTGGCTTGCGCTACAGTATCTGGAATGTCTTTTGGACCTTGAGCTACACCCGCAACAAAAATACCGTCAGTTAAAGTGTCTACTGGTCTTAATTTAGGGTGCGCTTCCATGAAAAATCCATCGGCAGTTCTTTGTACGCTTAATAGCGAAGATACTTTATCAGCATCAGAACGAGCTTCTAAACCCGTGGATAATACGAACAAGTCCACTTTTAGTTCTATAGGTTGTTGAAGTAACGTGTCTTCTGCCCTTATAATTATACCATGATCTTTGGCTTCACTCACTTCTGCAATTCTACCCCTTATGTAATTAATGCCGTAGTTTTCTCCAGCAGATTCGTAAAATTCCTCGTAGCCCTTTCCGAAAGCGCGAATGTCCATGTAAAAAATATACACTTCAGCATCTGGATGCTTTTCCATGTACTGCCTTGCTTGCTTTGTTGCGTACATGCAACAGACCCTTGAGCAATACTGATTTCCCCCTTCTCTAAAATTTCTACTTCCTACGCATTGTAAAAACGCTATACTGTGGGGTGTTTTAAGGTCAGATGGACGAGCTGGCTTACCCAATAATGGACCCGTTGAACTCAATAATCTCTCCATCTGAAGTCCCGTAACAACATTAGGATATCTGCCATAACCATACTATCTTAGCTCAGTAGGGTCGTATGAATCCCATCCAGTTGCGATTATTATTGTTCCGACCTTAACTTTCACGTATTCCGGTTTGTCGTCGTATATTATCGCCTCAGGTTCGCATACATCTAGTCTAGCGCAGATTCCACATTTAATGCACGTATCCATATCTATTGTGTACTTACCCGGAACTGCTTGTGGAAATGGAATATATATCGCTTTTCTGGTTGCTAACCCGAGATCGAAATCATTACCGCAAGTGATTGGACAAGGTTCCACGCAAGCTCCACATCCCGTACATTTTTCCTGATCGACATAATGGGGCTTTTTCATGATAGTTACTTCAAAATTCCCTACATATCCACTCACGTCTACTATTTCGGAATAAGTCATGATTTCCACGTTTTTAGCGCGAGCCACATCGACCATCCTTGGAGTGAGTATGCAGGCGCTACAGTCCATCGTAGGGAATGTTTTATCTAGCTGGGCCATGTGTCCCCCAATTGTAGGCGTTCTCTCGACTAAATACACTTTATATCCTTCTTCAGAAAGATCCAAAGATGCGTTCATCCCTGCGATTCCCGCTCCAATTATTAAACAAGAGGGCTCTACACTTACCTTTTGGACTTCTAAGGGTAATAATTGCCTCGCTTTAGCAACGGCCATTTTGACATGATCTTTTGAGATTTCATACGCTCCATCAGGGTCTTTCATGTTAACCCAAGTTGCGTGCTCTCTAATATTAGCTTGCTCAAACAAGAATTGATTCAATCCTGCTTCTTTGCAAACTAATCTAAAAGTGGGTTCATGCATTCGAGGGGAGCAGGCGGCAACAACAACTCGATTAATTAAACCTGCTTCAATATCTTCTTTAATTAATATTTGTCCGTTGTCCGAGCACATGAATTTATACTCTTTGGCGAGAACTACGTCAGGAAGGCTTAGAGCATAATCCTTGAGTTTGAAAACATCAATTACACCTGCAATATTAATACCACAATGGCAAATATAAACGCCAATTTTAGGCTTTTCTTTGCCTGTAACTACAATTTCCTTCTTTTCTGATTCTGTCATTATCTTTTTTCCTCCTACGTTAATTGCTCCTTTACAATATTTAAGAACGGTTCGATTGAAATAAATGGAGACACGCCAGATAATTCGTGGTTCTTTATTAATCCTAACCTATTTGGGTCCATGCCCATTGCTACACCTAATAATTGAGTGATATATACTACCGGTATTTTAAACGGCTCCCCAATAATGTCTTTATAAAAATTATTTACTTCGACTTGTCCTAAGTCCAATTGCAAATGACAGAAAGGACAGCAATTTAGGATGATATCTGCGCCTGCGTCTCGCATGTTGACAACTTTTTCTCGTGTAAAATCCGCTGCGACTTCTTTTACTGCTGTTCTAACGGCTCCACCAGCCCCACAACACATGAATTTGTCTTTATAAGGTATGCTTTTTGCCCCTGTTAACTCAACAATTTCGTCTAGGAATGTAGGGTCTTCGTATTGACCCTTCCAAGGGCGTTTGTCGCTTGGTTTAACAATATGACAGCCATAGTGAACTGCAACCTTTAGGTCTTTAAATGTGTGCTTAATATGGTCCTTTAAATAATCCAAACCCATATCTAAATATAAGGCTTGAACAACGTGTTTGGGTTCAAAATTACCTTTGTATTCGCGACCAATTTTGGCTAAATGCTCATTAACCATCTTTTTAAGTTCTGGTTCGTGTTCCATTTCAAACCACGCGTCTTGGAGAGTTCCGTAGCAACCATTACATCCCGTTATTGGGTTGACTCCCAATTCTTCTGCGATAGAAATATTTCGAGCAGCAATGACTAACCAAGTAGGAATATGAAACGACCTGAAAACTCCTGGAGCGGGACAGCAAGAAGCGCCCGGTAAATCGAGGAGTTCAGCTCCTAACTCTTCGAAAACATCTCTGATACTACGCTCTATCATGGGATATCGATTAGGAATAATGTCTAGAATCGATCTGATATCTAGTTTACACACCCTAAAAAGAATCCATATCTCAATTTTTCGTTGACATCCATTTTATTTTTCCTCCTTTGCTTTTTCTTTTAACTTTGCTGCTTTATCCATCAAATCTCTAAATCCTACAGCTTTCATTAGCGTTTGACATTCTTCGACAGCTTTAGGATACGAATGTACTGTTGGTGGTAATGAAGGTAATCCATACGATTCGCGCAGGTCCCTCCATTTTTTATTATTCTCACCTGAAGCAGGTACACCATGTCCCGTTTTATAAAATATATCATTTGCCAAACTAAAATGAGAATCTAAAATGTACCCTTCTTCGACAGCGATATTTCTAAGCTTTATGATTATATCAGTTACGGGAATATCTCGTGGACATCTCTCGTAACAATAGTAACAAGTTGAACATAACCATATGTCCATATCTTGTAAAACTGATTCGTCTCCGATCAGTGCCCGACGGATAACAGAGCGAGTTCTTAACGCCGTGCGTCTTCCACTTGGACAACTCCCGCTACAAGTCCCACAATTGATACAAGCTCTTATTTTTTCTAAACCCGCATCAACGAATTTTTGAGCAATCTTAGAATTATAGTTTTTGAAACTTTTTCGTTTAATATATTTTTCTACATTATCGCTCATTGTTTATTCTAATCTCTTTTGCATTTTTTTAATAAATAAATTTCTCCTTTTCAAGAAAGAGAAGTCCTATTATTTACTTTGTTTGATCAAACTATTTTAGTTAATAATCTTATGATGGTAAAAGTATTTGTTAATAAAAAATTTATTACTTGGGATTAATAACCAAATTTAACCATGTTGTTAATTCTCATATTACATCGTTTTAAATAAAACCATTTTAACAAAAATTTTTTCAATGGAACTATTTTGCGTAGAGATTTGAACTACCACTAGCTAAATAAAACAAGTGGATTCCCAATTCACAGAAAACTGCTCGACAAGATTCGAGAATCGTGCCAAGTCAAGCTTCTCATTATTATTCTACTAAGGGAAGTGAAAAATAAAACGTGGAACCCTTATTTCTCCCTTCTGACTCCAACCAAATCTTTCCACCGTGTAATTCCACGATTTTTTTCGAGATGTGAAGCCCTAAACTTGTTCCATCGATTTCAAGATCAAGCCCTTGACCGTATCGTTCTATTTTTCCGAATTGTTGGAATGCTTTCTTTTTTTCTTCTTCCGTGAAACCGATTCCATTATCTTTTATTGACACGATGACTTCTTGCCCTTTAAATTCGGTATTTATGCCAATTTTTCCGTTTGGAAGAGTATATTTGATCGCGTTGCTCAATAAATTCGTGATAACTTCATACATTTGCTCCTTATTGAATTTAGCAATTATTTTATCTCCAATATTTACGGCAATCGAATGACTTCTCGCGTCTGCCAAACCTTGCAATTCCCTCACGCAGAATCTGATGAGAAACGATAAGTCATCTTTTGACGCCTGCAATTCTAAGGTGCTCGATTCTAATTTAGAACTCTTGATAAGACTTCTAATTATATCCTCAAGTCTCAAGCATCCTTGTTCAATTTCGTTTAACATCGAAATTGCTTCGCCATCTAAACTTTCACGGTGTAGTTCTAGCAAGAGATTTGCGAACCCTTTGATTGAAATTAAGGGAGTTTTCAACTCGTGAGAAGCTCTTCTAAGAAATTCAGACTTCAACTCGCTTATTTTTTCCAATTCTACATTTTGTTCTTCTAATTTCGTTTTGTACTCTCTCCGTTCTAAAAAACCTTTCAATCGTTCGCCCAACTCTATCAATAAATCAACTACTTCTTTAAGAAATGGTTTATTTGACAAATAAAAAACCTCAATTACTACGAGAAGCCCGCAGGTAATAAAATTTGTTGATATTTTCCAATCAGTTTCTTTGAAATTTTCCGTAATATATTCCTTCTCATCTAACATGATTCTAGCACATGTAATTTCAGGGTATTGAAATGCAGGAGGGATTAAGTCTAAAATTCCGTTAATTATTTTAATAATAGAAGTCTCGACCATTTCACTAAGTTCGGAAACTTTATATAAACATTGAAGTTCCTTTACTCGTTCTCTAAGAGAACGCTCAGATTCTATCAATTCTTGTTCTGCATTTTTGCGCTCGGTGATGTCACGAGTTGCTAATTGGAAAGATATAATCTTGCCCTCATTATCATATCCAAAAGGAGACACTCTGGTTTCATAGAATGACAGTGAACCATCCGGCGCTATTTGCGAGTATTCGTAGTGGGTTGTTTCTCCGGTTTCTATTGAATCCCTGATCGCTTTTCGGGCGGATTCACACTGATCTTCAGTTTCATAAAAACATTCTTTAAAAACACTCTGACCGACGACCATTTCTCTGGTAAATCCTTTTTCCAGACGGTTAACATCAAATATTGTCCCATCTACTTTGATAAACACCATAAAATCTGGACTGTTTTCAACAGCGGTGCGGAAATTTTCTTCGGATTCTTTTAATTCCCTTGTTCTTTCCTCAACTAATTGTTCTAAATTTTTGTTTAATTCTACTAATTCTATTTCTGCTCTCTTGCGTTCCAATGCGTTAACTAAAATATTCGCAACAACTTCAAGCAAGGCTGCGAAATCTTCTGGCCAAGCTTTCTCAACACCTATTTCTCCATAAAATCCAATCGTTCCATAAAGCACGGTTTCTTTTATCATCGGAACAAATACTGCTGAGCGGAAGCCGTGTTCCTTGATCCATTCTCTTTCGCCCATAGCTTCTAGCGGTAAATCGTCAAGACGGTTAACGACAATATTTTGCTTTTGTTGAAGTAATTGCCAGTAATAACCGAATGTTTCAGATGGAATCCCTTGGAGCAAGGCGATCTGAGAGTCTTGAGGGTCGGCACACCATTCGTGAGTGTTCGTCACTGTAGTTAAATCATCAGAATAAACGAAAAGCGAGCTTCGAACGGCGTTCGCAAACCGAGCAATTTTCTTTAACGTGTCGTTAATTGTATCATCTAACGATAAAATGGGGGCATTAATAAAATCTGTAGATAGTTGTAGAATTAGCGTCTCAAGTTCGTAACGAAATTTTAATTTCTCTTTCGTTTTCTTGCGCTCGGTAATGTCTTCAGCATGAACTAAAACTAAATTGGAAGGTAAATAAGCAAATTTCACGGAAAAATGTCTCTTCTCTCCTGTAGTTTTCAAGATATTTTCCATTTCCTTTGTTATAGTGACTTGTTCGGTAGCACAACGATGTAAATCTCCTAAAATTTCTGGATTATCCATGAACATGTCTGAAGCTTTACTTCCTAAGAAATCCTTTATTTGACCATTTGTTATTTCTTCAGCTGCGATGTTATAGTTGACTAAAATTAAATCGTCTTGAACATTCTGCCAAGCACATGTAGGAATTAGAACGTTTTTAAAAAGCGCTTTAAAATAATCGTCGGAGTAAGATTTTCCATTCAAATTTTCGGTCATTATACATTTCCCTCCATGTTCAATAATGAAAATATTTTAAAAACATGAATTTTTGTTTCTAATATATAGTAACTACCTTTAAATGTTTCTAAAAAGATAACTATTAACATATTTCTAAAACTTTCTTATTGATTCCTTTATCCGTAGTATCAGTCTTGAATTAGACCAATAGAGACGAATTAAAATTAGATTTGAAATTTTTAATGACCAAAAAGGATTCTTTTTGTTGAAAACGAGCGTGAGACCATCTATCCAATTTAAACAATTATCCAAGAAAAAAGTAAAATAATTAAAATCTATCGTATTCAATAAAAATTAAAAAAAATGAAGTAGAAATAATATAAATGAAAAGAGGATTTTTAATAAGTAACATGATTTTTGTTATTGATTTTCCTAGTGATCCGATTGGTATTTTCACAACCATTATTGCATTTACATGCTTGGGAGCTATACTTGTAGTTCCCATATTTGGAAGCGCCGCATCCATCGTTATCTTTATTGCAATTATCGTCAGGTGGGAGTCAATCGTAGTAAATGAGATGTTGTCATGTTTATTCGTTACATTAATCATTGCCGCTGGAATTGATTCTTTACTGATTGAGAAAAAGCTATATTATTTAATAACGGGCACGTGCTTGATACTACCTGCTTCTTTAATTTCGTGGTGGTTGTGGAGTGAATCCATGATTTTTATCTTAATTTTAGCAATGGTTTTAGCGCTCATGACGATCATGACATTTATAAGAGCCTCCTTGCTAGGCCTTTTTATTAAGAATAGAGATCGGTAAAAGTGAAGAATGTGTTATTTCTTTTTATTTTACCATGACTGCTCAAGAAAGCACCTTCTCTTTAGGGAGGTGATGAATTGAGCATGAAGAGAATTCACTAAATTGTCGCACTCCCTTGTTTTAAAAACGTTCAAAATATA
>JAUXAJ010000047.1 GCA_030620005.1 Promethearchaeota archaeon
ATATTCCATCATATGATTCGATTAAACTTACTCCCGGAATCTCTATCGTTAATAATCGAAATGTGATATATTTATTATTATTTAATCAAACAGAATGTATTTATTCTGGAGGGTCATTGGATAAAGAAGAGCTGTCAAGGAGTATTCTAATTGCTACTACGCTTAAATCCCCGGAAAAATTGAGAACTATTGTTAAAATATTTAGCAAGATGTTACCGTCGTTCATGAGAAGGTGAAAAATTCTAACTTTTTTTTATATTTTATATTTTAATAAAAAGTTAATCTTAGAGAAATTTATTTTGTAACGCTAATTTTTGATTTAATATTCTTTTACACTGACAAGATCAACGATTCCAATCAAACTTGTTATATATTTTAATCGTTTTACCGCTCAAGAAAGCAACTTCTCTTTAGGGAGGTGATGAATTGAGCGTGAAGTGAAATCATTAAATTTAATACACTTTTATTAACTTTAATAATCTAACAAATTAGCCTTATTAATAAGGGATAAAAAAGTGTCAAATAATGCAAATAACTGTTTTGTTGATTTAAATAAATGTGCTAATATATTTCTAAGTATTTATTTCCGAATAATCCTTAATAGCCATTTAGATATAAATAAGGCTAAAAAAGAATTTGAGACCTTGTTAATGTGTCAAGATCAAGATGGTTCTATAAGCGTGACAAACAATTGGCTCAAGAAACATTCAGAAGAATTTAACTCATTTATAAAATTAGACGAATGTATCGTGATAAGCGCTATCACGCAATTGCCTTTAATTGCCCAAGCGTTAAAAGCTATCTCGGCAAAGAATTGGGACAAAACATTCATTTTGAAGTATTTACCAAAGGTTAATAAATTTTACGATTGGCTACATGAATCTCGCATTAATAAAGGAGAAAAAATACCTTTGTTAAATATTATTCATACCATGGAAAGCGGAGCCAATAATTCTCCAATATACGATAAAGCCTTAAAGATTAAAGATTCAGAAAAATTAACACGGTCGAAATGGATGGACATTTTAAATAAACAATTTAATGATGTTAAAAATTGTAAGAGTCAATTAAATATAATGAGAGAATTTGATGGTTTTTGGTTTAAAGATTTATTATTTAACTGCGTTTTTGTTCAAGGTTATCGAGATTTAGCATTCATGCACCATGAAATAGGAAATAAAAAAGAAAGTGAAGAATGCAAAAAAAAAGCGAGAACGTTAGAAAAGACCATCATTAAATATTGTTGGAATTCAAAGAAAAACTTTTTTTTCGGTTATGAAAAGGAAAACCTCATGAATGACGTGAAAACATCCTTATCTTTCAGCCCGTTAATTTTGGATGGGCTTCCTCAAAATATTGCGTGTAAACTTGTAGATGAGCATTTGTTATGTGAAGAAGAGTTTTGGACTGAATTCCCAATACCCTCAGTTGCCATTAATGAGCCAAACTATTCCGAAAATGAATTTTTTTCTTGGAGGGGGCCTACTAATATAATTGGAAATTGGTTCATCATTAATGGTTTGAGAAAACATGGATTTGAAAATCTTGCGGTTGAATTATCGAAAAAAACAGTTAATTTAGTAAAAAAAAGGGGTTTTTACGAATGTTATTCCCCAACAACAGGTAAAGGAATGGGTGCCAAAAATTTCGCCTCTTCAAAACTAATTGTCGATATTGAAAGATTGCCATTAAACAATATTCATGCAGATTTAGACTTTCTTCTAGATAGAGAATATTTAAGAGTAAAAAAAGGTGGCTTTAGTTAAGATATTGCTAAAAAAATAGTCAATTTGTTTTCATATTTTATATTTTTATATAAAAACAAATTTTAAAAAAATTTGAATGACATTGCTCCATTCCTCGAACTTGCAAGGGAATTGAGAATATCTTGTTTTAACAAGTCTCTATTTGAATAAATAGCAAGTTATATAAAAGCAAAAATTCCAAAATATTTATATAGGTAAATTCTGACCATATTAATAATAATGTTAAGAGGTTGAATTAAAAATTCTTTAATTAAAGCCTAATATCATGGTGGTTAAAAATTAAAAATGTAAGTTTTTGCAGAGTTTTCCGCATCTTACGGATTAAGAAAAATCTTTATTGCATGTACTGCGAATAAACTCTTTAATAATAATTTTCTCAATCTACTTACCTAAAAAATTTAGGGAGATGAATTAAATGAATAGTAAATATCCTATTTCAAAAAAGAAAATAATAATCACCTCGTGCATTGGTCAATGCGTTCACGTGGCAGGTACCTATAATTTCATGAATGTGGCTAAGCAAGTAGGGTACAAGTGCATTTTTTTGGGTCCAGCAACGCCCATTTCACGCGTGATTCATGAAATTCAAGAAAATAAACCCTATATTGTTGGACTCAGCTATCGTTTAACGCCTTCAACTGTTGGACCATTGTTGCAAGAATTTTGCGAAAAATTCAACGAATTAAAGAATAAACCTGAAAAAATATTTTTTGCAGGCACTCTTGAAGTCGTAAAGGTTGCAAGAGAATTTGACGCGTTCGATAATTACTTCATTGGAGGCGAATCAAAACACGAAATTTTATCAATACTCAAGGGAGAAATGGAGGATTCGGAGAAAATGTTGAATGTTCCAATGGATCTCCTTTCTCGAATTGAATGGAAAAAGCCATATCCCTTAATACGAGCTCATTTTGGCTTGTCAAACTTCGGTGAAACGGTGAAGGGAATCATGAAAATTGCAAATGCTAACGTCTTGGATGTCATTTCGATAGCACCTGATCAAAATACACAAGAAAATTATTTTCATCCAGATGAGCAAGTCAAAGAATTATCAGGAGCTGGAGGCGTTCCATTAAGGTGTTGGGAAGATTTTGAGAAGTTACATGAGGCACGATTGAGAGGAAACTTTCCGCTATTAAGAATTTATGCTGGAACGCGAGATTTTATAAAGTTAGCACGGCTATATAGAGATACGATTCAAAATGCGTGGGCAGCCATTCCAATTTTTTGGTTCAATCAAATGGATGGCAGGGGGTCGTTATCATTAAAGGAGGCCATAAAACAGCATTTAGAAGCGATCAAGTGGCATGGAAAGAATGACATCCCCGTAGAAATTAACGATCCCCACCACTGGAGCCTTCGAGATGCACCAGATGCAATTGTGGTTGCTGACATGTATCTTTGCGGTATTATTGCTAAACAATTAGGCGTGAAACATTTTGTAGCCCAATACATGTTTAATACTCCCCCAGCTAGTTCCTTTGACATGGATCTTGCTAAAATTCTGGCTAAAGATGAGCTTCTCACTACTCTCGTTGATGACTCCTTTAAAATCATTAAATAAGTGAGAACGGGATTAGCAAGTCTTCCCTTGAACTTGGACAAGGCGAAAGGACATTTAGCCGCAGCAACCTTGATCCAATTAGCCCTCAAACTTGATATTGTTCATGTCGTCACGCATTCCGAAGCGAGTCACGCTGCTCGTCCCGAAGATATTATCGAAAGCTGTAACATTGTTGATCAAGTAATTAGCCAAGTATATTCAAGTAATCTAAATTTCATTACCGAAGAAATACGGAAAAGAAAGGAGGAATTAATCATGCAAGCTAGATGGATCATTGACTTGATCCCTAAACTGGCAAGGACATCTTCTGAAAGGAAAAATCCTCACGTGAATCATGAAGTTTTAAGCAGTCTTGTAAAATATGGAATATTTGATGCGCCCCATTTAAAAAATAATAGATTCGCTCAAGGGAAGATAAGAACGAAAATTATCAACGGAGCATGTTATTCGTGGGATGATGAACTCCAAAAACAAGTTGATGAGATTGAAAGAATTAAAGCGATTATTGTAAATTATCCAGATCAATTCATCTCCAAGAAGGATATTCCAAAAGAAATTACAATTGGAAAGGTGATGTAAAAATGAAATTTTGCGTGATAGGTGCAGGATCTGGGGGAAGAGCATTTGCAGCATATCTTTCTTCAAAAGGATATCCCGTTTCGCTTTATAATAGATCTTTCACGAGAATATACGAGATACAAAAGGAAGGAGGAATTGAAGCAAATGGGGAATTAGAAGGGTTTTTTCCTCTAGATTTAGTCACTCTAGATATAAAAATAGCAGTGAAGGATGCAGATGTCATCATGGTGGTGACTCCCGCTTCTGCTCATGGAGATGTTGCTAAACATGTTGCCCCTCATTTAAAAAGGGGACAAATTATCATCTTAAATCCAGGAAGAACGTTTGGTTCTGTAGAATTTCTTAGAGTTGTTGAAAAAGAACGGGGAAAACTCTCCATTTTTGTGGGCGAAATGCAAACCCTTCTTTTTACCTGTAGAGCATTGGAAGGGAATGAAGTAAATATCATTAAAATTAAAGATTCGGTCAAATTCTCCACGTTTCCCAACAAGCATGTTTCTTTAATCTATGAGAGAATAAAAGAGGTATTTCCACAGCTCGTTCCTGTTGATGATTATCTCGAAGTCACGTTGAATAATATTGGAATGCTATTACACCCCGCAATTTCTTTAATGAATGCGGGAATGATGGATTTCGGGAAAAAATTTAAATTTTATAAAGAAGGTGCCACATCTAAAGTATGCCAAGTGCTCGAAAATGTTGAATTAGAACTCAATGAAATTTTTCAAAAACTGGGCTTAAGACAATCGAAGTATCATGAATGGGCGAAAAAATCATATGATGTAAATGCAATGTCAATTTACGATGCCATTCAAAAAGTCGATGCATATAAAGATGTCAATGCCCCTGATCAGTTAATTACGAGATATTTTACGGAAGATGTTCCCACGGGGCTAGTGCCGATATCTTCATTAGGAGCTTTTTTTGAAGTTCAAACTCCGACAATTGAATCAATAATCTGTTTGTCAAGCATTCTCTGTGGCATTAATTTTAAAAAAACGGGGAGAACTTTACAAAAACTTCAATTAAATGATTACATTCTCACGCGTTTAAAAAGAGCGAAATTGTTAGAAGAAGAAAAACGAGGATATTATTCCATAGGAAAGATCCTCATAAATCAAGATGATTTTAAAATCTGCTGTCATTGTAATTGCATGAACTCCTCCGAAAAAAATTCTTGCTGGTTATGTAATCACCAAGATTTTAGAAAGATTCATGAAGCAGATTTATTAACTCTGAGACAAAAGAAGTTAGATTCTTTAATGAGAACCTGATACTAAATAACTATTTTGAAATTCTTAATTCGCAATTAATAAGATGAGCTGGAAAATTTTCATTTATCTGAAAAAACAATAAGAGACTACAGATGATTTTTACATGATTTTTCAGGGATTATTTAACATTCTAGACTTGGATTTAAGGGAGTGTGATTCTCTTCATTATAACATTGAAGAATACTTTCAAAAGAAAATAAAATGATTTTATTCTAAAAGATCAGTCAGGAGATATGAGAAATGAAGAAAAAAAATGAGTCAAACTATATTCGTGAATAATCAACACGGGAAGCCCCTCGTTTCCTCGATGTTTGATTTTATCCACCACGATCCGTCCATGAGGTGGCTTATTAATGTATCACACGTGAATACTAGCCCTTTCAAGTTCAGTTGTCACTCCTTTACATGCCTGAAAAACATCGGTAATCATCATCTTTGCTTGTTTTGCTATTTCTTGCTTCGCTTTTTTAAACTATTCCAAAATCTTTTCCTTTATTTTTTTAGCATTATTAATAAACCAAAAAATAGTGTAATCTTTTTTATACAATAAGAAATATACAAAAATAGCAAACCTTATTTGATTTGATACTTTCTCTTATTCGTGCAAAAAGAAGAAAAAATAAGAAATTTTTATCGTGAATATTTTTGAATTTTGAAGATTTAGGTTTAAGTGCTCCCATTTTTAACGCTTTAAAAAATCACATGAATATAACATCTCCAACACCCGTCCAAAAAAACACAATTCCAGTTATTCTTGAAGGAAAAAATGTGATGGCACAAGCCAAGACGGGAAGCGGAAAAACTCTCGCTTTTGTATTGCCCATTATTGAAAACTTGAAGTTTTTAAATAACGAGGCTCTGATTCTTGTCCCTACAAGAGAACTTGCTAAGCAAATCGAAAAAGTCATTATGGATTTAAGACATCCAAGAGTAAAATCCATGACTATATACGGTGGCGTCTCAATTAACAATCAAATAAGAATATTGGAGAAAGGAGTTCATATTATCGTCGGAACGCCAGGAAGAATTATTGATCTCTATAAAAGAAGAAATCTTAGATTTAGAAACATTAGATTTGTGGTTTTAGACGAGGGCGATCGCTTGTGGGACATGGGTTTTGCCCCAGATATCAAATACATCTTGAGTTCTATTAAAAAACATATAAAAACTCCCTATCAATTCATGCTATTTTCAGCCACCCTCGATTCAGATATAAGAAAGACAGTGAAAGAATTTACTGGAAATAAATTTAACTTTTTTAATTTAAGTAGAGATGATTTAACAGTAGGAAATACCAGGCAATTCTACTATTTAATTAACAGATTTGAAGAGAAATTTAAAACTTTTATTGTAGTATTAAAAAGGGAAAAGCCTAGTCACGCTCTAATTTTTGTCAACACAAAAAGGACAGCAATGTGGCTTTCTAACAGATTAAAATCAAGAAGAAACTTTCAATATAGAGTTGGAATAATTTCTGGGGATTTGTCCCAATTTCAGAGAGAAAAAATATTGAAAAAGTTCCGCAATCGGGAAATTAACGCGTTAATTGCCACGGATGTGGCTGCTAGAGGTTTAGACATAAATAATATTTCTCACGTGTTTAACTACGACATTCCAAAGTTCCCAGAAAATTACATTCATAGAATAGGAAGAACATCTCGGATGAATAAAAAAGGCGTTGCTATTACTTTATGTCTAAAAGATGAATACGAATATTTATGCAAAATTGAAGGACTAATCAATAAAGATATTAGAAGAAAAACTCTAGGAAATGAAGATCAAGAGAGAAATAGATTTCCTTTTTATTAATTTAACAATTCAAATTATAAAATGTTAATTTAACTTTTTAATGTTTTCTCTACGATTTCAAGTATGAAAATTACAATTGGAAAAATCTGCTTGATCGCTTACTCCCTCGCAATAATTTTCAACTAAAAGTGGACGGACCTTTGGAGTCTCTGGAGTATAAATTTGAATAAACCTTTTCGACAAAAGGTTTATTAATTCAGATTTTAAAAAGAGAATAAAAAAAGCGGATACCAGTTTAAATTACATCACTCTAACCCTTTACCACTCAATTTCTTGTAATGATTCAACACTGCTTGTCTGGCAGCATATACGAACGCACGCTTGACATTGATGCCGGTGATTGCTATTGTCTCATAAATGAGACAATTTTGGAGGTGGGCTGTATCGAGAACTTGGCGGATCTTGTCAATTTCCACGATATCTTCAAGATCTCGCTTGTTTGCAAGCATGACCAACGGGACATCTGAAGGCTCAAACATCGAAGGCGGCATCAATTTATCTCCGTAATACTTTAATAGCTCTTTAAGAGACCAGATATTTTCATCCCATTGGTCGATTAAACTATCCCATGTGAAAATTAAAGCATCTGTCCCCTTTAAAACTGTCTGTCTTTGAAATTTATGCCTCCGCTGCCCCGCAACTGTATATACATCTTCAAAACTTAGGAGTTCTAAATTTTTTTGAAATACTACATTAGAAACTCGGGCAACGACACGGTCAAAGAATAACGTACGACCTGTTGGATCCTGAATTTGCTGCATATCTCCAGAAGCTAAACCTTCCCTATGATATACCCACTCGAGAGCGGTAGTTTTTCCACCTAAACTTGGTCCGTAGAAGCAAATTCTCTTCCCTTACTCGTGATGAGTTAAGGATTAAAGACTAATGTTCCGTCTCCTCTACGGGATGGCAATTAGTCGACACCTCCTATGCAAGTTGAGAATTTGTTTACGAATTTTTTCATCTCGTTATACCTTTTTTTTTATATACTTATAATACTTAATTATAATTATTCTATAAAACTTATGTAATATAAAAATTTGCCAAGAGAAAAAATTCTTCGAACAACTAAAGTTAAAAAATTTATATAAATTACTTTGTAATAAACCTCCTTCGCTGAGTACGCAATATATAGTAGTAATATGCCTGATTTTCATAACTCCAAATTGGTGGAGCGTATCCATGTTGAAATGCAATTTTTGTAATCATACCTATTGCTATGTATTCTCTCTTTGAAATATCGTTTGAAAATCGAGTTATATGACTAGTCTTACCAGTTTTAGGATCTATTGGTTTCCATACCCATAAAAAGTTGTCCCATTTATTATTATTCTCGTCATGATCAATGTGATGTAATTGCCAGCCTCTAGCATCTTTCCTATACCTTTCTCCAGTGAAAGCATCGAAAGCATAAGCAATAGGATATCTTCTTCCTCCACTATCAAATTCATAAATAGTATGCTCACCCTGCTCGATATAAAAAATATTATTTGCGTTTTTCCTTAATTTTATCCAATTTAGTGGAAGTTTAGAATCCAAATCTCCATGAATTGATTTATGATTATATTGGATTCATGATTCATATGTAGGAAAAGTATCCCTTAAATAAGCTTGCCTTTCTGCGGGATTATAGTTACCTAACAATTGAATTAAATCCTTACAGTCTTTAGTATCAATTGGACCCAGCTCTTTTTTAATTTTTTTAGCCATACTATATAAGTACTTTTCGTAAAAAATATTATAAAGCCTAGTTTCAGAAATATGAATTTTAGACCACAATGATGTCGCAGACATACCAAAAAACTTTTCAAGTTCAGTTAAATTAGGAATAATATCTTTCCATCCATATTTTTGATGTAATGGACTCAATTTTTCAGCAATTGCTTCTATTAACTCTAGTTCAATCTTTTTTGGATTATCAGATGTTAAATAAATTATATCATTAGCGATAGCTACTATTTCAATTATTCGATTGATATATCTTAGATCTTCTTTATTCAAATTTTCCACACAATAAAGAGCAATTTTATTAAGTGTCTGACTATTTAAACTACGATCCTTACTATATCTAAAAGTAAATGCATGTTCATCATTAAGAATTTTTTTCCCAAGATAATTTATGCTGACTAATTTACCTTTACTTTTTGATAGAACTTTCTGTAAAGCTTTAGATAAAGCCCAAATGGGTTTATTTTTTACAGTATCATAATTTGGTAACCCTACTTTACGAGCATAAATATTCAATATTTCTAGAACTTTTGTACGACTGTTTTCAGATATATCGGGATCATTAATATTTATAAATAAATCAATAAGTTTTTCAATAGTGAATCTATCATATGGTGTATTACGCCATAATTTCCCGGTCTTTTTGTTTACTTGAGTTCCAAATCTGTTTGAAAATATACTTTTTCCAAATATATAAAATCTATTATTATAATTATTCAGAATTTTCACTAATTCCCTTTGCCAAGACCAACCTGAACTTGCCTCTCTAAATACAGAGTCGTGTAAATTTTTTTCTAAATTATACTGCAAAACAAGATTTAGCAATTCTTTTTTTGATGCTTTTGCTTTTTCTCTTTTTGATATAATATTATTTTCAACTAAAATATCTCTTACATATTTTTTAGGTAATGCATTAATTAATTTATTTAAGTACAACTCAGCTATGACTCTTACCATCTCTTGATGAGGATTTTTTGTATCTATTTTACCTACTTTCATAGGATGTATCCCTCCACCTGCAATCGAGCTTGGTATGAGGAGAAATTCTTCGAGAAGGTCGCGATTCCCCGACAAGTCGATGTAATCGGCGAGTTTCTTTTTTTCGTCGCAAGTGATTCCATCGTAGGAAAGGTGGAAATCGCTCGGATCCAAACCAAATTCTCTTCCGAAGGCAATTTTAAGACCGGCGATTGTGAGTATTCATACACTTGACCTTGTTTTTTACAACGGGGTTTCATTTATAAAATCAATCAATTAATTCTCTTCGATTTCTTTTGCGCATTTTCCGATGGCGCTAACTATATCGTTCTCGTAAAGTTTTATGACCCTCACGCCCTTAGCCTTCCGGTGCGTGATCTTAATCGCGTTTACAGGTAGCCTTATCATCTGCCCCTGCTCCGTTCCGATAATTAGGTCCTTGTCTTTAGCAATCCTTATTGCCATTACTTTATCGTTTTTATCTTTTTGTAATGAGATGTTTATGACTCCTTTCGCACCCCTGCTCGTTTTTCTATATTCTTTAATGTAAGCTCTTTGCCCATACCCTTTTTCCGTGAGAGTCATTACTATTTCATCGTCAATAACGAGAAGAGTATCGATTACTTCGTCGCCTTTCCGTAAATTCACTCCTTTTACGCCCATGGTATTCCTCCCCAGTTCTCTTAATTCTGATTCGTCGAATCGAATGGCATAACCTAGTTTGGTCGCGATAAAAATATCTTGAAGTTCGTTAGTAAGCTTTTTAACGCTAACTAATTTATCGTCTGGTCTTATTTTTTGAGCCCTAACACCCGGTTTTTGAATTTTAGAAAAAAGACTTAACCTTGATTTTCTTACGATACCATTTTTAGTGCCAAAAATGAGCATCTCATTAGTGTTAAAGTCGTGTATCGGGATCATTTCCGAAATATCCTCGTCTTTTTGAAGAGGAATTAGATTTACGATAGGTTTTCCTTTCGCGGTTCGGTGTTGCAGTGGAATTTCGTAGCATTTCATTGAATAGACTCTTCCTTTAGAGGTAAAAAATAAGATGGTATCGTGAGTAGAACACACGAATAGATCTTGAATTAAGTCTTCTTCGCCTACGGTTATTCCTTTCTTTCCACGACCTCCCCGTTTTTGGCTATGATATTCATTCAAGGACATTCTTTTGATGTAATGATTTTTAGTTAATATAACAATAGTAGGTTCTTTTTTGACCAGATCCTTTTTGTCAAAATTTTGCATTAGTTCACGCTCTACTATTTCTGTTTTTCTTTCATCGCCATATTTTTTACTCATATCCGTCAATTCTTCTTTTATAATATTTAAACGCAATTCTTTACTCTCCAAGATCTCATTAAGTTTCTTAATTTTTTCTTCTAATGTCTTTTTTTCATCAATCAATTTTTGCCGTTCTAAATTAGTTAATCGAGATAGTGGCATGTCTAAAATTGCTTTTACTTGTATATCGCTCAATGGATATTGTTTTTTTAAGTTCACTTTTGCTTCTTTAGAGTCTTTAGAGCCCCTTATTATTTTAATGATGTTCTCAATATTGTCTAAAGCAATTAATAACCCTTCAACTTTATGTAATCTGGCTTGAGCTTTATTAAATTCAAACTTTGTCCTCCTTTGGATAATTTTAAGACGATGCTCAATGTATTCTTGAATTAATTCCTTTAAAGTGAGTATTTTTGGTTGTCTACCATTATTTACTAAAACTAAGTTGATCACGTTAAAGTTAGTAAAAAGCCTGGTGCGCTTGAATAGTATATTCTCTACTATTTTGGGTTGCGCATTTCTCTTTAAGTCCAACACTATACGCATTCCATGCCTATCAGACTCGTCCCTTAAATCTCTAACGTCTTTTAACACTCCGTCTTTTATGAGTTTGGCAATTGATTCAATTAGTGTCTTTTTATTTACTAAATAAGGTATTTCTTTAATTATTAAACGGTTTTTTTTATCTTTACTCTCGAGTTCAATTCTTCCACTTATGGAAACTTTTCCATAACCAGTGGAATACGCGCTGTATACGCCGTACATGTCTGTAATTATTCCGCCGGTAGGGAAATCAGGTCCTTTTATGATCTCCATTAATTCTTCGAGGCTAATCTCAGGATTTTCAATAGTAGAAATTATACCCTGACATACTTCCATGAGATTATGCGGGGGCATTGCTGTAGCCATCCCAACAGCGATTCCTTTTGTTCCATTAATTAAAATATTTGGAATCTTGGCAGGCAAGTAAATTGGCTCGGTTGTACTATCGTCAAAATTAGGTTGAAAATCTACTGTTTCTTTGTCAATATCTTCGATCAATTCGTTTGATATTTGAGACAATCGAGCTTCAGTGTATCGATATGCTGCTGGGGGATCACCATCAATTGAACCGAAATTTCCCTGTGGATCTATTAACATGTATCTAAGAGAAAAGTATTGACCCATTCTAACTAGTGCGTTATATACAGCAGTGTCACCGTGAGGATGGTAATTGCCTAAAACATTTCCAACAATTCTAGCACATTTAGTATGAGGTCGATTAATTAAATAATTGTTTTCAGCCATTGAATAAATAATCCTCCGATGCACGTGTTTTAAACCATCTCTCACGTCTGGAATTGCTCTTCCGATTACAACAGACATTGCGTAATCGATGTAGTTACTTTTCATTTCGTCCTTTAGTGAAATTTCCTTTATTCTTTCAGTTATCAAATTAACCCCATCCTTTTAGTTTAAAATAAAAATAATATAATTATTTAAATGAATTCATACATCAAGCATGTTAACTTCGCTATAATGTTGAATTATGAATTTTTTACGCGATTTCACTTCTTTTCCCATTAGCTTCGAGAACATGAGATCGTTTTCCAAATAATCTTCATAGGTCACCTTCTTTAATAAACGAGTGTCCTTTTTCATTGTAGTGTCGTACAGTTCGTCAGGATTCATCTCGCCAAGTCCTTTGAATCTATTTATTCTAATAGAATCAGTATTTTTTAAGTTATATTTGTCCATTAATTCCTTTAGTTGTTCTTCCTTTTCTTCATCAGTATACACGTAATTCTTATTTTTCTTGTACGAAATTTTATACAGTGGAGGTACTGCTATATATAAATATCCACCGTCTATTAATGATCGCATGTATCTAAAGAAAAAGGTTAATAAGAGCGTGACAATGTGAAGTCCGTCAATATCTGCATCGCAAAAGATTATAACCTTATGATATCTCAATTTTTCAATGGAAAATTCTTCATCACTAAATCCTTGTACTCCAGTACCAAGGGCTTTAATGATTGCTTGTATTTCGTTGTTTAGTAATATCTTATCTATTCGTGCTTTTTCCACATTTAAGATTTTACCTCTTAAGGGCAATATTGCCTGATAGGTTCTATCTCTTCCCTGTTTTGCCGAACCTCCTGCAGAATCCCCTTCGACAATGAAAAGTTCGCATTTTTTAGGATCGCTTGAGGAGCAATCAGCAAGTTTTCCGGGCATTCTAGCATTATCCAATGCAGATTTTCTTCGGATTAAAGATCTAGCTTTTTGGGCTGCTTCTCTCGCTTTTTTGGCGCTCATGGTTTTTAAAACTATTTTTTTAGCAACTTGAGGATTTTCTTCAAGAAACTGGTATAGTTTTTCTGTAACAGTTTGACTTACCATTTGTCGAGCTTCGGGGTTTCCCAACTTAATTTTAGTCTGGCTTTCGAATTGTGGGTCTGGGAGCTTTACAGAGATAATTGCAGACAATCCCTCAAGGGTGTCGCTACCACTTAGCACCACATCTTTATATTTCTTTTCCATGTTTTTTTCTACATATGTATTCATTGTTCTCGTAAGGGACGATTTAAAGCCAGTTAAATGAGTTCCACCTTCGATCGTAGAGATTGTATTACAATAGCTAAGTATGTTTGCTTGATAGCCTTGATTATACTGCATGGCAATATCGATGTAGGTAGTTGAATCGTCATCATTTTTATAAGAACCGCTAATATTAATTACATCTTCGTGAAGTGGATGTTTTTCTTTGTTTAAATACGAGACAAATTCTTTTATTCCGTCTTCAAAATAGAAATATTCGCTTTCTTCCGTCACGCTATGATAAATTTCAAAACTTGCTTGCGGAGTAAGAAAGGCGAGTTCACGAGTTCGATTCACTATAGTAGTAAAATCAAATATCTTTCCACTTAAAGGAAAATCAAAGATTTCCTTATCTGGATAAAAAGTTATTTTTGTTCCGGTTGTATCATTATCGGTTTTTACAATTTCGGGTTCAGATGCTTTTTTTCCTCTTGAAAACTTTTGCTTGTAATAAACGCCGTCCCGATTAATTTCTACAATCAACCATTCTGCCAATGCGTTAACTACAGATAACCCAACACCGTGCAATCCTCCAGAAATTTTGTAGCTCTTGCTATCAAATTTACCTCCAGAATGTAGGTACTCCATTATTACTTCTATAGCAGGAATTTTATATTCAGGATGGATATCTATAGGGATTCCCCGTCCATTATCAGAGATTTCAACAGAATTATTCTCGTTAAAAGTAATTGACACTTTATTCGCAAATCCTGCCATTGCTTCGTCAACGCAATTGTCTAAAACTTCAAAAATTAGATGATGGAGCCCTTTTTTGCCTTGATCGCCCACATACATCGCAGGGCGTCGCCGTACGCCTTCCAAGCCTTTTAAAACCTTAATATCACTTGCGTTGTAATTTCCTTCATTATTTTCGAGAGAGGGCATAGGAACTTAAAATAAAACGTTTTTGTAAAAGTAAAATTATTCAAAATTTCATGAAATTTTAACGATTTACAATTAATATATAGTATTCCTTCTATTTTAATGTTAGTGCTTTTTTTCGTCAATCAAAAGGATGAGAAAATAAAATATTTAATCGACGAAACGAAGTTCATCGTTTTCCCGCGCTAATTCATGGATTATAGCTTAATTCTTGATTGATTTTCGCTATACATAGATTCTATAAGAGATGTAAGAACAGCAAAATCCACTTAGATAGGTTTATTTCTTCTGATTTCCTCAGCCATTCTCGCGATTTCAAGCAATTGATTATTGACATCGTGCGTTCGAACAATATGAGCTCCATTATAAATAGCTATTGCGGTAGCTGAAAGAGTGCCGTTGTATCTTTTTTCTGGTGCATCGTAATACTTATCTAATGTTGATGCTATGAAGGATTTCCTTGATATTGCCACTAGTATTGGTTTTTGTAGCACTTTAAGTTTACCTAAATTACTAATTATTTTAAGATCAAACTCGTGTGTTTTTTTTTCAATCCAACGACCAATGCCAGGATCTATAATGATGTTATTCAGATTATAACCTTTTGATTTAAGTCTTTTTAGAGTTAATTCAAATTCTTCAATGATTTCATCAATAGTACATAGATCACCGGGTATATATTTGGAAGCCATTAAGATCACTGGAAGATCTTTTTCGATTATGAATTCTGCTAAAGAGGGATCAGTTTTTAAACAGCTCACATCGTTAATCATTATTTTTTTTTTAAATTTTAGAGCAATATCGTGAGCACTCTGAGCAACTTCTCGATATTGAGTATCTACTGATATTATTATATTTTTGGGAATTCTTTTACAAATTAATTTCATTGAGGGAATAAGTCGATTAAGTTCTTCCTCAATAGTTATCTTTTCAGACCATGGTGCGGTAGAACGCCCGCCAAGATCGAGAATTTTTGCCCCATTAGCAATCATTTTCGTCGCAGCTTTCTGTAATTTGTCTAAATCGTCGTAAATTGAAGATTTATAAAAAGATTCAGGACTTAAATTTAGCACACCCATGATGATTGTAGGAAACGAGTCCCCAATTTCAAGAAAATCATGCATTTTCGAATAAATCATGATATCTAGAAAAAAAATAAATATATCTAATAAGTTTAATTGGTAATTATTTATACAAATGTTTAGTATAATTAGAATTTCAATTTTTCATTTCTTAATAATTCAATAAATTGAATACATTTTACATTTAATAATTTACAAGCTGCGGGTATTGAATTTTTTTTTTTTATTTGGGTTTTCATAGATAACGATAGTAGTATAGACAAAAATAGATTTATAATAAGTTTAATTCTTTTTATTTAATATGCAATTATTTTCTGTAAAATTACCTATTATTAAAAAGAACGACCCTCTTTTAGAGATAATTCTAAATACGCTTAAAAAGGAAAGAAAAGCGCTAAAAGATGGAGATATAATAGTAATTTCTGAAAAGGTCGTTGCGATTTCTCAAGGCAGGGTTGTTAGCCTATCTGAAATAAAATTAGTCTCCGAAAAAGCCAAGAATTTGGCAATTAAGTACGAAATGGATGAACGATATGTCAAATTAATATTACAAGAATCAACAATGATTCTAGGAGGAATGAAGCACGTTTTATTGACAATGGTTAACGATTTTTTAATTGCGAATGCTGGAATTGATCAATCTAACGCTGGACCTAATAACGTCGTGCTTTTACCCAAAGATGTGAAAAATGTAGTTTGGGATTATTGGAAAGCGCTTAAAAAAGAATTTAAACTTAAAGAATTGGGCGTCATATTAGCAGATTCTAGAGTACAACCCCTGAGGAAAGGAACAATCGGGATAGCTATAGCAACTGCCGGATTTGAACCAATCGAGGATTTTAGAGGAAAACCCGATTTATATAATAGACCTTTAGAAATAACGATGAGAGCCATAGCTGACGATCTTGTAAGTGCTGCGCAGTTTTTACTAGGCGAAGCTGACGAACAAACGCCAGTTGTTGTTATTAGAGGAGCAAGCATTGATTTTACAGAAAATCCTACAATGACGATGGAAATGCCCGCAGAAGAGTGCTTGTACATGAATATATTTAAGAAATTTGTCGACAAGGGGAAATTATAAAAATAATCAAGTAAAAATGCGTAATTAAAGGGCTACTTCATTACCTAATTTCATGAAAAAGATAAAGTCTTAATATAAAAAAAGAATAATTAAGATTAACAAAAATAAATTATTATTACAAAAACATTAAATTGGAAATTAACATGGCAGCAATTATAAAGTATAAGAATAAAGCGTACGATTTTCTGACCAATCCTAAAATTGTAAAGAACTCTTTGTGGGTAGCACTAGTTTTTTTTTTTCCGTTATTAATAATATCGTTAATAGTAGCTCAATTTGACCCAGATGGGTTCAATTTCGTTGATAACTTCGTTTCTGATATGGGAAGCTTTAATCATACGCCGGCACCATACATTTGGGACTACGATCAAATGATAACTGCGATACTATTAGTTCCGTTTACATTTTACATGGAAAAAATTATAGCTCCAATTCCAGAGAAGGCAGAAGATTTTGAACGAATGAGATTTAGATTGAGTAGTGCCGGTTTATGCTGGATGATTCTTGGTCTTATTGGATTTTTCGGCGTAGGGCTTTTCTCAGAAGATCGAAGTAATCTTTTAGCACCAATTGGTTTACCGGGATTGCACAGTCTTTTTTCGGTTGTTGTCTTCTTATGCATTGGTATCGCGGCTATTTTTTTTGGCTTAGTTATCGTATTTTACGATACGATCCTACCAAGATTACTTGGAGTCTTCATGATATTTGTTCCATTCACTTTAGCCGTTTCATACTTTAGCACGATGTATAAACCGCTGGAATGGATTCTAATGTTGAGTTTATTTATTTGGATAGTACCGTCGTCATTAATTTTTATTAAACACGCTAATGAAGAATTAACGCTTAAGCAATAGGATTAAATTATTTTACTTATCTTTTTTTTTATAGATTTTTGGAAGCCATGAATTATTACTTAAAAATTAATTCAGTGAATTTTTTTAAAAATAATTAACTAAAAAAAGATATAATAGCGTTTTTTTTAAAAAATTTAAGTAATTGGTTTTATTTTCATGAAATTATTAGAGCTCATGGGTCATGAATTAATCGAAAAGATTAAAAGCAAGGAAATTAAAATCCAGGAAGTTATTCAATTTTTTCTTGATAGAATAGAGGAAACAGATGATTTAACCCGCTCCTTCGTTCATGTTTCGAAAGAAAAGGCTTCAAAAAAAGCAAAGGAATTGGACGAACAATTAAAGAAAGGAAAATCAATTGGAAAACTTTATGGACTGCCTTTAGCAGTAAAAGATTTAATTTGTGTAAAAGGAAGCCCAACAACCTGCTGTTCAAGGATTTTAGAGGGTTATTACCCCCCCTATAACGCCACTGTTATTGAGCGATTAATTGAAAAAGAGGGAGCTATTTGTATTGGTCGAACAAACATGGACGAATTTGCCATGGGTTCTTCAACTGAGACTAGTTGCTACGGTCTTACTTATAATCCTTGGGACCTTGAGCGCGTTCCCGGGGGTTCGAGTGGAGGATCAGGATCATCCATAGCGGCAGGACAGGCCATTTTCTCTTTAGGTAGCGACACAGGTGATAGTATCCGAAGTCCAGCATCGTGTTGTGGAGTTGTCGGATTAAAACCCACATATGGTAGAGTTTCTAGGTATGGGTTAGTAGCATTTGCAAATTCGTTAGATCAAATTGGTCCCTTATCTAGATGCGTAAAGGATAGTGCATTGTTACTCGAGATGATGTCCGGAAAAGATCCTTTAGATTCAACCTCAGTAGATATCGTGATTGATAAATATTCGGAAGAATTGACTAAGTCCATCAAGCATCAAATCCTCGGAGTCCCTAAGGAATTTTTTGGCGAAGGCGTTGAGCCAGCCGTGGAAAAATCGGTAAGACAATCAATTGAAAAATTAAAGGAATTAGGAGCCAAAACGATTGAAGTTTCTTTCCCACACCTTGAGTATTGTGTTCCCACTTATTTTTTACTTTGCATGAGCGAAGCGAGTTCAAACCTAGCAAGATTTGATGGTTTGAGATATGGAAAAATGAGTGAAGATAGATCTGGCGATGTCTTCGAAGTTTTTGCTAAGACACGTGGAGAAAAGTTTGGAATGGAAGTGAGAAGAAGAATAATGCTAGGATCATACACATTGTCGGCGGGATATTACGATATGTTTTACATTAAAGCTTTAAAAGTGAGGACTTTAATAAAAAACGATTTTCAAGATGCGTTTAAACAATGTGACGCAATAGCATGTCCAACCATGCCAACTACGGCGTTTAAAATTGGAGAATTGATAGACGACCCCTTAAAAATGTACATGATGGATATATTAACATGTCCAGTTAACCTTGCAGGAATTCCTGCCATTTCAATACCATGCGGTTTCGATAATAAAAATCTTCCCATAGGTTTTCAGGTAATAGGGGATTACTTTGACGAAAAAACGATTCTTAACATTGCTTATATTCTTGAACAGGAACTTAATATTTTTAGGAAAATGCCCGCATTAAAAAAAGGAGGGAAGTTAAATGAGCGATAACGATGGAAGCGTGATGATCGGTTTAGAGATTCACGTTCAATTAACAAATCTTAAGACTAAGCTATTTTGTAGTTGTAGCGCCGATTATAGAGGTGATAAACCCAATACACACGTGTGTCCAATATGTATTGGTTTACCAGGTTCACTTCCAGTATTAAATAAAAAAGTAATTGAATTTGCGACAAGATTAGCATTAGCTTTAGGATGTAAGATTAACCATACTTTCTGGTTCTTTAGAAAAAATTATTATTACCCGGATATGGCTAAGAATTTCCAGATTAGCCAATACAATAAAGCTGGTGGAAAAGCGTTCGCCGATGGAGGTTTTATCACAATTTTTGTAAATGAAGAGCCAAAGAAAATAAGACTAAATAGAATTCATTTAGAAGAAGATCCAGCTCGACTTGTTCACGAAGGTAGTATTTCTAAGTCACCTCACGCTTATGTTGATTATAATCGGAGCGGTACCGCGCTTATTGAAATTGTATCTGAACCAGATCTTGAAACTCCTGAAGAAGCCAGGAAGTTTCTTAGGCAACTATTATCAATCGTTCAATACACTGAAATTAGCGACCCAACATTGGAAGGTGCTTATCGAGTTGACTGTAATATTTCCATCCGAGGACACGAAAGGTCGGAAGTCAAAAACATTAACAGCCTTAGAGAAGCTGAAAAAGCTTTAAAGTGGGAAATTAAAAGGCAAAAAAACGAAATCAAGCGCGGTAGAAAGTTAACTCAAGAGACGAGACACTGGGATGGAAATATTACGATACTATTAAGGTCTAAAGAATTCGAAGCAGATTATCGGTATTTTCCAGAACAAGATCTTGTTCCGATTGAATTATCACAGGATTTTATAGATGATGTTAGAAGTAAATTACCTGAAATGCCTAACGAGCGAAAAAATAGGTTTCAAGAAGTTTATAATCTCTCGGAATTTGATTCTAGTCTTTTAGTTCTTGACAAGAACATCGCAGATTTTTTTGAAACTGGTGTAAAATCAGAAAAATCATTTGGGAAAGAAGATTATAAATCATATTGTAATTGGCTAATGGGAGACATCTCTCGTTGGTTAAATGATAACAATAAAAGTATAAAAGAAACAAAGCTAAAGCCTAAACAGTTAGTTGACCTAATCAAATTTGTTAAAGCAGGTAAAATTACGGGAAAAATAGCAAAATCTTTTGTAGACGAAATGATGAAAGGTAGTTTTGTAGACGAAATGATAAAAAAAAGTGGTAAAATAAGGATCGCAGATAAAGATAAAATAACAGCTATTGCAAAAGAAGTGATTAAGGAAAACTCTAAAATCGTAAAAGATTACGAGAGAAATCCAAAAGCGCTACAAGCGTTAATTGGAAAAGTAATGGCAAAAACAAAAGGTCAAGCAGATCCGAAGATAACTCGGGACATCATGTTAAAGTTAATCAAAAAAAAATTCAATTAGAAATTTTCTTATTGGCTTTCATGACTTTTAGGCTTAATATAACCTAAATATGAAAATACAATGCCATTAGTGGCAAAAATCCAAGCTAAAAAATAAAAAATCGTGTAGCCAGGGCTCCCAAATATCATTAAAAGTCGATCAAGTAGTGTATTCAATAATATCATCATGAAACTAAAAGCCATTATTGCTAACGATAAAAATGCTTTTTTATATATAGGTTCATTAACGGATTTATAAGCTTTTATAGAGCTTAACATGAAAGGGATGTAAATCATTGCCATGTATACAAATACGAGCAGAAAAGCTACTAGCTCCAACGCCATGGCTCCTTTTTGATACACAATTAATAAATAAAAACCAATAAAAATCCCAAAGATGGAAACAATGGTTTCATGAATTTTGTTATATCCTTTTCCAAATAAGTTCACTTTTAATATATAAGAAAAAACTATTGCGATTGTTATGAAGAGAAAACAAAACCTAAAAGCCACAATTCTTAAAAGAAACCACGATAAAGGAGTACCAGGATCTGATACACTATCGTTAACGATATAGTCAAGCCCTGAATATAATCGAACAACTTTCGAAAGCCAGGAAAAAATGATGGACATGACCATGGTTAAAATAATTATCAATAAATACAAAGTAAGTCTCTGTCTTTTCTCGTAATATTTTTTAAATACCAATAGCAAAAAAAATGAAGCAATAACTATTATAATGGCTTCAAAAATCACACCTATTAACAATAATTCCATATTAAATACATGGAATAATTAATATTTATACGCTAGTGAGAATGAATGATTTTTGTTTTGTTTAAAATAAAAAAAAAAGAAAAATTAGAGGTCTGCTCCACAACCATGGCAAAATTTTCCAATGGGGTCAACCTTTAAACCACATTTCCGACAATGATTGATTTTTGCAGGAGTTCTGGGTTTTATTTTAAATTCTGGCCACATCTATAGCAAAATTGCGAACTTCCTCGAATTCTTGTTCTACACGATGGACAATTAGAATAAACTATTGCTCCACATTGCCTACAGAAATTGGAATTGTTAAAAAGTCTAGTTTTACATTTAGGACAAACTCTTATATTTTCATCTATAATGTAGACAATTGTAGTTATTATTGCTGCTAAAAGGCAAAAACCTACAGGAAGACCCATCCACCATTGCCACCTTCGAAATACTGTCACTGAGAGTATGCCAAAAACAGATGTCACAATAACGAATCCTATCCACGCTCCTATAACATTTTCGTGTTTGGGCGTTTTTTTATTGTTAAAACTCATGAAATAAACTCCTTTTTTATGATAAGAATTTAATTAAAATTTTTAAATAGAA
>JAUXAJ010000290.1 GCA_030620005.1 Promethearchaeota archaeon
GGAAAAATGAATGCGAATCATCAATTCCAGTGTCTACAATTGCGATCGAACTCCAATAATCTCCCGTGTAAGAAAGATTATTCCATACATAAGGTCGAAGATTCATGTTTCTAGAAGCAAAATACAAATTTGATTCAACAATGCTATCTTCTTCAATTAAAAAGGATATTTCATCAAGGCATGATTTCTCATAAAAATTATAAAAAGAATCCCGTTCTATTATCCCCGCAAATCCATTTATTAAATTTTTATAAGTAGATTTAATTTTCCCGCCAAAAGTTTTGAAATTGGACAATGCATTAGAATAATCTTGCTCATTTGGGAATTGTACTATTATTTTTATACTTTTTTCATCCTCATTGTTTTTCTCCATGATATTCAATTTTAAATCAAGTTTATCATCTATTCCATTACGATTTTTATCAATTTCCTGATTATATCCTTGAATATTAGCGAGATTTGATGATGTATCTTTAAGATCATTGGAATCTGATCCCACATTTAAGAAATTCTCATCTTCTTCTAATTGAGATGGTGGAAATATAGATTCTTTAGTTACAGAAGAATTTAACTCTACACTCAATCCTGAAGCGTAAAAAAGGGGTAAGTAAGTAACAAATATTAAAAGTAAAATGAAGATTATTTTATTCCTTGTTAATATTTTAGCTAAATTCAATATAAATTACAAAAATTTTTTTGATTAAAGATACGCTAAATATCTTTTTAAGTTTATTTAAACTTTGCGTAGATGAACTACTACTTTAGTTATTATCTTGACATAAAAAAAGACTTTAAATAATTTCAGGTTTCAAATCGTTTTGAACGATCATTTTTAAGTGAGATATATACTCATCTATGGAAATTTCTTTTTCTCTAAATCTTCTAACTAAATTCTCGATAATGTAATGAGGAACAAATTTTACAAATCGAATATCGGAAATAAGAAAGATAAAACCTTTTGCCTCGAAAAAGAATTTTTTTTCAAGTAATTCATCTAACAAATCTTCTTTATTATTTAAAATATTCAAACATTCGGTAATGGGTAAAACAATTTCTCTTAGCGTTGTAAATAAGGTTTGAACATCTTTATCTATTAAAAAAATGATTTCTGATATATTTTCAATTTCGTGAATCCAATCAGAATTAAAGTAAATTTCTTTTATAGCTTCTTTGTATTTTTTTAAAAGAAAATCTTTTACGCCTATTATTTCTTTGTTCGTGAATTTGGGCAATGTTAATGGAGGAACTCTCATGCACGCAAAATCGTTAACAAGAAAGTAACATTCGCCACTTCCGGGAATGTAATTCTTTTTTATTAGTTTTTCTCTAATAAATGATATGAGTAACAAATCCATGTTCAAAGTCGAAAAACCGTATTCTTCTCTAAGAATAGTAGTTAACTCGGATTTTGAAATAACTCCATCACGTAATATTTTTAAGATTGTTAATTTAATTTTATCAAGTAAAAAACTCATTAAGATACTTTGTTTATTCAATTTTGCGTAATTTTTTAAATTATTGAATGCTTCAGAAATAGCCCGAGTAATCTTGTTTGTGTTTATTAATTCCACCAGATTTTTACTTATAATTGCCAAAATATCGTGGTAATCCTCTTCAATTTTATTTTTTTTATCATATGTAATTACTAAGAAATATATTTCACCTTCGAATTTTTGGATGACTGAAATGAATCGATTGCTGCCGCTATTTGGAATAAAGTCAATAATGGAGATGTCTTTATTTAATTCGTGGTTTGCCCATATCTTTAAGAATATATCTTTAGGAATAAATTTTGATGATGGGGGGTATTGTATGACGTTTTCTGGACCTAAACTCTTATTCCAATGAACAATATTTATGCTTTCCATTTTAAAATAATAAGAAATATATTATTATATAATTGATCTTAACCAATATTAATCTGAAGTAGGAATTTACTGCACTTTTTAATTATTAATATAATATCATAAATTATTTTTCTATTTATATTATAAAATATATTTAAATAACTTTTTCTAAAATTATAAAATTCATTAATAGAAAAGATAACAGATCATGACCATTTACATGATTGCAAACTAAAAGAGAGATTGAATTAAAAGTAGAACTTTCAAGACACTTAATTCTTGTTATTTAACTTAAATATGTGGTATTTTTTTTCAATATTTTCGATAGTGGAAGCTAAAAGGTTGATTAACAATTCGTTATTAGAAGGCGTGATGTGTTCTAAAACCTTTTCCAATATTCCGTTAGCAATACTAATGTCTTGATTGGTATACTTTTTTTTTTGCTTTTTCTTTCCTTCAAATAACACGTCAAATTCTTTTTCAAGCCAATATAATTCTTCTCTTAGATTATCTTCCAAGATTTTATCGTAATTTGCTATAATATTCATTTATTTACGTCAATCCTTTAAAATATTATATCTTATGTAAATAGAAATGTTTCGAATTTAAAAATATTCTTTAAAAAATGTTTTTATTTAGCATGAGAACGAACTTTGACAAATTTATTTAAAAAGCAATTTTACTTAAAAGGAATTTTAATAAATTACATGTTATTACCAATATCACGAGCCGACACCATTCAAGTTGAGAGAAGAAATTTTTAATTAACTTTTTGTTTGAATTCTATTTATAACATTAAATGGTATTATTTAATTTCAAAAATGTAATATAAATTGTAAAATAATGAAAATAAATTGGGATTCGCTTACTACAAGATTAATTATCGTCGTAATTGTTTCATGGGTAATACTAGCAATAATATTTGGCTTCACTGACCTATACATTTCTATTGCTATTGTAGATAAAGAATCGTTATGGGGGAATTTCGGAGCAGATTTTGGAGAAACTCCAGGATGGGCTTTGATATTTATAGCAATTGCCATTCTTATCGGAAGCCTCATGAAGGACATAAAAAAGCAAAAAATTGGGGGTTTTATTGCAATTATCTTGGGAGCAATATATCTAGTATATTATATAATCGAGGGAAGCCAAAAAAGAGCCATTGATGGAGCGGGCATTATAATTAGTGTTCTAATATTCTTAATTTTAACTTTTAATAAGGATTGGAGAAATTATCGCACGATCGCAATGGTCATCTTTCTTTTAGCGATCATGAACCCCTTATTATTCGTACAGATTACAAAAGCGTCATGCGGTAGAGTTAGATTCCGAGATCTTGCTATTGATTATTCTAATTATACTCCTTGGTTTTTACCTCCTGGACCAACGGGAAATCAATCTTTCCCTTCAGGTCACGCAAGCATGGGGTTCATGCTCTTACCTTTATTAATTTTGGTTAAAAGACGCAATTGGAATGAACCAGTTAAAATAATTTTTTATGTAATTATCCTCGGCTGGGGTGTATTTGTTGCTGCTTCTCGAGTCGTTGTGGGAGCGCATTATGCCTCCGACGTTCTTTTTTCGTCTGAAATGGCTGCTTTAATCACGATACTTCTTTATAAGCACTTTTTTTTAAAAAAAGAACTTGATAAAAGAAACGAAGGAATTGCAATAAAGTGAAGAAAATTGTTGATAATTTATATCACATAGGAGATTCTGGGTGCTCCGTGTATCTAGTTGATACGCAGAGCGATGCCGGTCTTGTACTAATTGACGCAGGAATGAGTCTAATTTTAATAAAAAGCATATCTAAGGAAGGTTTGGATCCAAAAAACATTAATCATTGCATCCTAACACATTTTCATATCGACCATATTGGCGCGTGCCACGACTTAAAAGAATTTAATAAAAGCATAAAATTTTATGCTCACGACCTTGATGCTGATGCCATCGAAGAGCGAGGACACGATAGAAAAACAGCAGCATCCTGGTATGGCGTAAATTATAAACCTATTAAGTTAGAAAAGAGGTTTAAAGAAACTTTTGAAACCTTAAAACTTGGATCGTGCGCGTTCCAATGCATTCACATTCCGGGACATACACCAGGAAGTATTGCAGTATTAGTAGAAGTGAGTGGAACAAAAGTTTTATTTGGACAAGATATTCATGGCCCTTTCATGCCTAGTTTTGGATCAGATTTACAGGATTATCAAAAATCAATGCAACGATTGTTAGATTTAAATGCTGAAATATTATGCGAAGGACATTTTGGAATTTTTCAACCAGAAAAAGAAGTAAAACGATACATTGAAAGATACATGGAGAGTAATCGACCTTGAATATTAAACGTATTAAATTGTATTAATAAAGTGTTTTTCAAAGGAAGTCGTCATTTTTAATGCAAATATCTTTGAATATTCTCATTAAATCCTTGCGAGAATTAATTAACACTAATATTATGATAAAATATAAAATATAAAATATGAAAACAAATAATTTTTATTTGTTCCTTAAACTAATTTAATAGTAACCATGTTATTAGAAAGCATTTTTATTGTAAGAGGTGGGTTTTGGGGTGAAGAATACGATTTTAAACTCCTATTTGCGGTTGTAGCTTTTGTTATTTGCGTTGTAGATTGGAAATGGAAAGAGAGAAAGGATTATTTCTGGGTTTTTTTAACTGGTTTCGTATTTTGGAGTTTAGTCGAATTAATACTTCAACTTATAGGGATACGAGACATGCCAAATCGATATTTGTTTGGCGTTTCTATTCCATTCTGGCTATCAATTCCTTTACAAGGCTTATCCGAAGGTGTTTCAGTTGGAATTGTAGGGTTATTTATTACAGATTTATACATTGAAAAAAATACGAGAAAGTTTAGCGCATTAATGTTCACGATCACAGTAGTTTTGATATTTTTAGTAATGTTTAGCCATGGTATTTACACTCCGAATGTTGGAGGGGATGTGCCTTCTCGAAGGGACGTATTTCCGATTTGGGAATTGATTATATTTGTTTTAATTGCCCCTGCACTGTATTGGTTCATTACCGCAGATAGAATCGCAAAAAAAAGAGGGGCACGCATGTTCATCACGATGTTCATGCTTGGATGCGTTTGGTATTTAGCGTATTGGTTATCTGGCCAACGATGGGTTGAAATCGGAATTAAAAACCCGGATGGAACATATTCAAATTTACGGCGAGCTGAGCCTATTGTCGAATTTATTATAATGATATATAACGCATTGATTGAAATTGCTTTATTATACATGCCATTTCTTGCAATTCCTTATATTTTAAAATTAATAAAATCTGAAGTAAAAAATAATCTTGTATGAGCTCAAATAAGATTAAAAACAAGACATCTTTATCTAATAATTATAGTCTTGAAGAGAACTCAAAGATTTACATCCCCTTAAATTGAACTTACGGAGAGATTTTAGTTCGCATAAATTATCTGGTAAAGATTTTAATAAAACGCACGACCTCAAGTTTAATTCTTGAAGAGTGTCCAAATTTTTCGTAGAAAAGTTAAAAGACTTAAAATTCTTGGAAAAACTTAGATCAAGAACTTTTAAACCAACAAGATTTTCCAATCCGATAATCTGTGCTACTTCAGTAATATTTTTTCTACGGAGAGCAAGAATTCCTTTTTTATCTATAAAAATCTTTTCGCCATGAACGATTACAACCTGACTTTCCATTTGAACTCGGTGTTGATCCTATTTTTCGGAGAAAATTTTTAAATCAATTACATCTGTGATCTGAAAAACAAGCTTCACAAAAGACACCTTTGCAATTCTTACAAAGGCAAGCACACATCTCACATATGGAATTTCCACATTCAGTGCATGCGAAAACATCGTCATCGATATTTTCTCCACAATTTTCACAAATTATTTCATTACCATTCATTAATTTCCATCGATAAAATTTATAGTTCTCTTTTTTGATTTTTTGTATTCTTATAATTAATAAAAATAGTTTTTCTTAAATCTATCATTTTTGCAAAAAATATTTTATATGACTTTCATTAATTTGTTGAACTACCATTGCCTAAAGACTATGGATTCCTAATTCACTGACCGTTGCCTTAACTGAATAAGGTCTTACACGATCTCCAAAGGCGTGAATTCCCATCGTTCCAATGGTATCATCATTATTATTAATGATCGTGATGTTATCTTCTTTTAATAGCCTAATCCCTTCATTTCTAAGATTAATTGAAGCGTTTACATTTCTATCGTGGTGCGTGTTACATTCTGGACAAGTCCATTCTCGATCTGATAATTTTAGATCTTCATTTTTATACCCGCAATTTGAACACAATTTAGACGAAGGAAAATATCTATCAACTACTACTAAATGATTTCGCTCTCTCCTGCACTTGTATTCCAAGTAAGTTTTAAATTGATCCCACGAAAAATCCAAGCTAACTGATTTAGCTAACCCCTTATTGAATCTTTTCATTCCATCAACATTCAAATCTTCTAGAATAATTGCCTCGAACGATTTAG
>JAUXAJ010000370.1 GCA_030620005.1 Promethearchaeota archaeon
TTAATAATTTTAGGAGCCATGTATTTAGCGACGACTGCGCCCGCAGCAGCCGTTCTTACATTAGTCAGATACCCCTCATCGAGTAAAATACAGATCAATTCTCCTGTCTTCTGGCTAAATAGTAACATGAGTCCACTATTGCCTGGTAAACCGATTTTAGGATTATTGTAAAATCCAGAAGCAATTTTCACAACATAATAGTAATTTTTTTTTATATAGCCGTACTTAATGTGGCAATCTCCAGGGGGATCCTCAAAAATCATTTCACCTATTGGGGGCACAATTACCTTACCTTGAGAATAGGCTACAAAGCCTTCCTCAATCTTTTGAATTGGATTAATTGTCTTTAAGATTTCCTTGATTTGGTCTAATTTTATAATTTTTGTCATTTTTTGATACCACTGGAACTTGTACTTAATTTCAGTAATACTTTTCTCTCTTAATTTTTATATTATGTCTTGCATTTTTAGAGGTTATATTTTATTAAATTTGAATATTTTTAAAAATTTTTAGGTAATCAGTGTTTATTGGGAAAAAAGATTTATAAGAATTTATGTGTTATTATGAGTATCTATTAAATGAAAAGATAACAACAATAAAAGAACACTGTTTAAAGAGGAGTAATAATGAAAAATGATGGATCTTGCCTTTCTAAATTAGAATGCACTTATTGTGGAAAAGAATATAGTGCTAATGAAACACATAATTTATGTATTTCATGTGGTAAAGTGTTGTATCCGAGATACGACCTTGAAAGAGCCAAAGAAACCCTTTCAAAAGAATCAATTCAATCAAGGAAGGTGTATAATATTTGGCGCTTGAACGAAATGATGCCTGTAAATGACTCTCAATATAGGATTACCCTGGGGGAGGGTTGGACGCCTATAATAGAGCTTAAAAATATCGGGAAGGAATTCGGGTTGAAAAATTTATGCATGAAGGATGAAGGACAAAACCCAACAGGAACTTTCAAAAGCCGAGGGCTTTGCGCCGCAGTTTCTAAAGGTTTAGAGTTAGGTCATACAGAATTCGTAATGCCGAGCGCAGGAAACGCTGGAGCAGCATTAGCTGCTTACACCGCTCATGCTGGCGCTAAGGCTCATGTGTTCGTGCCTCAAGATGCTCCTGAATTTATCTTAAAGGAAATAAAGCACATGGGCGCTGAATTAACGTTAATTGACGGATTAATAACTGAAGCTGGAAGAATGGCAAAGGAAGAAGGAACTAAACACGGCTGGTTTTCAGTGTCCACCTTAAAAGAACCATATCGCGTGGAAGGCAAGAAAACCATGGGATATGAACTAGCGGAGCAATTTCTTTGGACACTCCCTGATGTAATCGTTTATCCTACTGGTGGAGGGACTGGAATCGTTGGAATGTGGAAAGCCTTCGAAGAACTGGAGTCTTTAGGCTTAATAGGAAGCCATCGACCTAAAATGGTTTCTGTCCAGCCAACTGGTTGTCAACCTATTGTTCGAGCATTTAACAACGGCGATGAATTCGCTAAACCTTGGGAAAATGCACGCTCTTTTGCTAGTGGAATTCGAGTTCCCGGAGCGATAGGAGATTATTTAATGTTAAAAGCCATACGAGAATCCAATGGAACTGCAATCGCTGTGGACGATTCTGAGATTAAAGATACAATGTATAAGCTTGCAAAGACGGAGGGCACGATGGTTTGTCCTGAAGCTGCTGCAACTGCAGTTGCTGCACAAAAATTAGCTGAGAACGGTTTTCTTGCTCCAAGCGATAAAATTGTATTATTTATAACTGGTTCAGGGCTTACCACACCGAACGATTGGTGAAATTATTATTAATGGTGAAATCATGGTAAAAGATTCCCCCGATAACCAGAAATCTCAACCAAAATCTACTCTTGAAATGAGTTCCCTTGAAAGATATTTTCTTGGCGTTCCAATTAAAAAAGTTCATGTTTTAATCCCTGGTTTGATTGTCGTTTCTCTATTGGCTTTTTTTAGCATTTGGTTTAGTAATTTCGTTGGTATAACGCTATTGGGTTTTACAAAATCTCCCATATCGGCAGTCATGACGTGTTTACTTCTCGGGATGATAATCAATAACCTTGTGAAATTACCAGAACTCCTTGCTCCTGGCTTTAAATTCGCTATAAAAAAATTATTAAGATTAGGTATCATTTTACTGGGCATTCGGTTGAGTGTATTTAGCGTGTTTGAATTGGGTGCGATTGGAGTCCCTATTGTAATTGGATGTATTTTTAGCGCTTTGTTAATCACATCTTATTTTAATAAAGCACTCAAGCAACCTAAACGACTCGGAACGCTCATAGCCGTTGGTACTTCTATATGTGGTGTATCGGCAATCGTTGCTGCAAGCCCTGCCATTGAAGCTAACGAAGAAGAAACGGCCTATGCAGTCGCGGTTATAACGGTTTTTGGTTTAATCGCCACTTTAATTTATCCCATACTCGCTTTTTATTTATTTGGAGGAAATCCTGTAAAAGCAGGTTTTTGGCTGGGCACATCGATACACGACACATCCCAAGTTACGGGCGCGGCCATGGTATTTTCCGATATGTGGAACTTACCCTTAGGTCTTGATGTGGCAACTGTTACCAAACTTGTCAGAAATGTCTTCATGGTGGCCATCATTCCGTTGATGGCATTTTATTACTCAAAAATCAAGGAAAAGGAAGCAGGCGCTTTGGATTCTAATGAGATGATTCGAAAACCAGGAACAAATTTATTGAAACTTTTTCCCATGTTTGTTATAGGTTTCTTAGTAATGTCCATAATTCGTTCAATAGGAGATGCTGGAATAAGCTGGAATAACTTCGCTTTTGGATTCATCAACGAGGCTTCGTGGAGAGAATTAATAAGTATAATTAAAGAATGGGCAAGTAATTTATTCGTGATTGCCTTAGGTGGCGTTGGTCTAACAACTAACTTTAAAAAGTTTAATGGTTTAGGAATAAAACCCTTTCTCGTTGGTCTTTCCGCAGCGCTTACCGTTGGACTCATCAGTTTCGTTCTTATTTCCTTGATAGGCGGTTTTATTGTAATTTAATTAAATTTTTAATCAAAAAAGTATTGAAATATTATTAAAACAAGATAAATCGAGACGAAAAAATCATGGTAAAAGAAATAATCAATTCACCTAAAGCTCCTAATATCTTCCCAAAGGCGTTAAAATTGAAGTATTTGCTATAGCCGTAAAAGAACAATAATAAAATATTATATAAATAATAAATAATTAAAAAGGAGGTGTAAAAAATTGTCCGGAGAATTAAAAGCAGCAGTTGAACGCGTCCAGAAAGTGGCTAATTTAACTCCTGTAATGACAAGCCGCACACTTAATTTACTTGCTGGAAGTGTAAAAGTTTTCATTAAATGCGAAAATTTCCAACGCACGGGTTCTTTTAAATTTCGAGGCGCTTGGAACGCAATTAGTCGTCTAACTCCCGAAGAACGAAAAAAAGGAGTAGTAACTCATTCGTCCGGTAATCACGCACAAGCGGTAGCTTTAGCGTCTAAACTATTAGGCATTAGCGCCGTAATAGTCATGCCATCTAATGCACCCGAAGCAAAAAAGGAAGCCGTAAGAGGATACGGGGCGAAAGTGGAGATTGCTGGAAGCAAACCCACTGATCGCGAAATAATGGTTAAAGAATTAGTAAAAGAATTTGATTACAAGTTAGTTCATCCACATGACGATTATAACGTGATTTAT
>JAUXAJ010000266.1 GCA_030620005.1 Promethearchaeota archaeon
TATATTTTACATTTATATATGTAATGTATATAATAGCAGGGATATTAGCAATAGCTATCGCACTTTTATTAGTTAAACCACGATTCTCAAGTAAATGGGCTGATGAAGATTATGATTACTTATTGAATGATGTGATAAAAATTGGTAATTATAGAATTCCCCTCATGTTAATTTTAGGCATTATTTTGGAAATTCTGCTGCAATGGTGGGGAGGCTTAATAATTATAATCCCATTATTGTTATTGATTTTCATGGGTCCAAAGGAATACAAGTGGAAGGAAGAATAATTAGTTTTAATCAAAATTTCTTAAGAAACACCTTTTTTTTTATTTTGATAAAAAAAAAGTATTAAATCCAACCATCAAAAAAGGCAGGTTTCTTCTATCGACCGCCAATGGCATAAAGCCAATTTATAGATAGAACAAGAAGTAAAATTCCCTACAATGCCCCAAAAAAAACACATTATTAAGCATATAGCAAGATCTCGAATGGCCTATTTATTTCATAAAGCTCACGAAATATTTCCAGAAAATAAAGACTTGGCAAATAAATACACGTATTTATCAAGACGATTCGCTCAAAGGGCCCGAATAAAGGTTCCTACTAAATGGAAAAGGCGTATTTGTCATGGATGCAAAAAGTTTTTGTATCCTGGAATAAATTGTAGGATAAGAATGCAATCCAGAAAGGGAAAAGGCTCTCATGTGTCCATGACCTGTCTTGAGTGTAATAAAACTACTAGATATTTTATAAAAATAAAAAAATAGAAAAAAGATTATCAAGTATTTATAGTAAGTAATCTCATATATCATACAATGCCTTTAATATTAATTTTAGTAGAATGTGGATTAGAATTAATACCAAAACAAATCAGGAATCATCCTGCTGTTAAAAGAAATCTATCTACAAAGAATTACGCTTCGCAATTGTTAGACAACGCGTTACATCATTCTGCCATGAAAGAACTAAAAAACTACGAGAAAAGAGGGCGTCCAGATATTACACATGTTTGCTTGCTTAACGCACTAGGTTCTCCACTTAATAAATCTGGCAATTTACGACTTTTCATTCATAATATTCACGGTAAAATATTTGAATTTAATCCTGAAATCAGAATTACTAGAAATTTTAACAGATTTAAAGGATTAAGTGCTAAAATCTTAATAGACACGGAAATTCAAGTAAATGGTTCATACTTAATCCGTAATATCAATGGAAGTTTGAAGAATTTAATTAATTCTTTTAAAAAACCAGAAGCGATTCTATTTTCAAGTAAGGGTAAATTATTAAAAAACCATCTAGATTTGTTTAAAAAAGATATTACAACGAATTACATTGCCATGATCGGAGGCTTTCAAAAAAGCAGTTTTTCGCAAGAAATCTTAGAGTTATCAAATCAAATGGTTTCAATTTCAGAATTTCGTCTAGACGCTTGGGTAGTTGTAAACAAAATGTTAACTTATTATGAATTAATTCATGAAATCATATAAAAAAGGTTAAAAGAAATAAATCACTTAAATTGATTACTAATTATTAAAATGAAAAAGCGCTCTTAGTATAGTGGTTAGAATTTCGTCTAAATAGCTTAATTTCCACAGAGAATCACGGGTTTCCAACCCGTGGACCCGGGAGATACCTCCACTAGGAGTTATCCGGGACTTCAATTCCCGGAGGGCGCATCTATTCTTATCTATTAGAAAAAAAAAAAGTTATTACCCCTTAAAATCGAGTATTCTAGATAATTATCTCCTCTATAGTATTTTGCCATATTTGATCTAACGTCGTGAAATAGGCATTTCGCGATTAAACTAATATACGCACATATTACCAGCTTTTAAGTTTCATGCAAATCATTTCGAAATTTTTTTTTCAACCCTAACCTTCTCTTAAGTGGTCTTTTTTTAACCATTATTTTTACCTGAAAGAAGAATTTAAATCAGTTTTTTGAGGGAATTACAAAAAGATTATTTTACCATAATTCAAAATGTATAATTAGAATGGTTAAAATAATTCATCGCGAATTCAAAACTGCCATAAATAAATTGAAATACCCAGACACATGGTTCTGGTGTAGATATACCATTAATCCATATTCTGGCTGTCAGCATGCTTGCATATATTGCGATGCGAGAAGTCAGCGCTATTATTTAAGTGACTTTGAAAATGAAGTGGTTGTAAAAATTGATCTAGACAAAAAATTAGATCAGCGCATAAAGCGAGCTCGTACTTTATTACCGGACGTGGTTGGTCCGGGAGGCGTGTGCGATGGATATCAACAAATTGAGGAAAAAGAGGAAAATACAAGAAAAATTCTAAAGGTATTCGCCAAGCATAAATTTCCCGTCAATATAGCTACTAAAAATAAACTCATAACCAGGGATATAGAAATTTTAAAAGGTATCGCTAATGACACGTGGTGTACCGTAGGGTTTTCTATAACAACCACTAATGAAGAATTAGCGAATTTTTTAGAACCTTTTTCTTCTCCGCCTTCAGAGCGTCTTGAGGCTATTAAGACTATAAAGAAGGAGGCCCCTAATATACAAGTTGGAACTTATTTTATTCCAATTATCCCCTTCCTTGAAGATGATGATGAGAATTTAGAAGATGTTTTTAAAAAATCAAAGCAAGCAGGTGCTGATTTTGTATTATTTTCTCCAGGAGTAACAATGAGGAATAAACAAGGAGAATATTTTATAAAGAAATTAAGAAATAGCAAATATAATAATGTAGTAAAACCTCTTTTAGATTTATACCAAGGACAAATGTTCCCTCAAGGAGATTATGCTAGAGAAATAAATAAAAAATTGCTTAGTTCATGCAAAAAATATAATTTGCCTGTACGTGAAAGAAGATGGATCCCTAAAGATTTTCGGAGATGGAATTATAAAATCTCTGAACTCTTGTTAAATAAAGAATACATGGCCTCTTTAGAAGGAAAACCAAACAAAACCATGATGTGGGCGGGGTTAATTCTGAACAATTTAGAAGAATCAATTATTGATGTATATAAGAGAGGCGAACTGTCGAAATTAAGAAATTTTAACGCAAAAATAATAAAATTTGTAGAACCTTATATAAAAAAGAGTAAAAGATTGACTCATAAAACAGGATTAGACAAATTTTTATGATAGAGCATGATACAATCTAAATCCAATCGAAAGAAGGAATTTTAAATTTTAAATATTTCGTTACTAATGTATTCTATTGGCTCAAATACAGCTATTTCGCCGTCCCAACTTTTAAGAACATTTTCATAAATGGATTCAACTTTTGAAACAAATTTATGCAACAAAACTTTTAAAGCGTTTAATTCCTTTGACGAAAATATTACACCTGTAACATATTTACCAGGATAAATCATGGTAATCGTTCCTTTTTTTTTTAAAACAGTAACACCTTGCGTTTCAGTAATTTCATCAAGTAATAGCTTTACACCTGTAATTGCGCCCCCTATTATGTGCTCATCCAATGATTTATCTTTTTCTTGAAATATTTTGCTATAAAGTGAAATTCCAGATTTACTTAAAATCATGATATTTTCAATAGAATCAAACCAATCGAATTCGGAAAATGGAGGGAGGCTCAAGAAAAAATAAGAAAATAAAACGATCGCTATTAATTGAGTTATATCGCCCATCAATCGAGCTTCAAGTCCAAGTAATCCAACTAAAGCGTCGGTAGTAAATAAAAATCCTATTAGCAATAAACCAACTCCCGGGATATATTTCATCATACCGATTAAAAGCTTCTCCCTATTTTGTACTTTTCTGCTGAACTCTATTAAATAAAAAAACAAGAATATAACAAATAGCGAAAAAAAGATGTAGGTTATTGTCTGCGTAATTCTAATGTCAATGAAAAACAATATTAAAAAACCAATAGCACAAATCGAAAATAGAATTGAAAAGAAATATCTCTTAAATAAAAAAACCTTGTAAGTCTCTATACAAAGTAGAAAGAAAAATGCTGCAATCATGATTGTGAAATATCCAAGATTTAAAAACACATCTCTTACACTTCCTTCCCTCCAAATGTAAAAAGGAGACAAAATATCATCGCTAGCATAGTAATCGCTAAAAATGTAAAAAACAAACATGAGAGAAAATCCAAGTAATAACGCGAAATATCCTAGTTCTTGTAAATTTCTCAAGTCTTTTTCTGGCTTCAAGTAACGATATAAAAAAATGAAACTAAATTCCATGCACGTGCATATAAATACGCATTCCATTAATAATAATGGCAATCTTAACGGTCCAGATATAGGAAAATCTAAAAATATCATAATTCACACTTCTCATTTTATTATATTTTTTATGATTATATCAAAGCTACCAAATAGTTGTTCTTGATTTTCTGTTAATTCATCAAGATTTGACAATAACTCGTTATAGAAATTTTCAAATTGATTTATGAGAGAATTTATAAAATATTTATTGCTTTTTATATCTTTTTTGACAACCAAAGCGTATGTTATGAGCGGAAAAAGCTTTCCCTGCTCTATAATGATAAGTAAATCACCTTGCTTGATTTTGTTTATTTTTTCATCTTGAGTATCCGTTATTACTGAAATAACATGATCTATCCCGATTAATCCCCCGGAGAAAACTTTCTCTATTTTTTCTTGTTTAGAATCATCTATCACCTTGAATTGATCAATAGCTCTCTCAGAAATATCAGAGAAATCACTGTTATATATACAACTTTTATTTTTTGTATTTATAATATGTAATGAGTCCAAGTTTTCGCTCCACTTGAACTCTAAATACGATGGAAAATTAAAGCTTGAAATAAATAGAATTATTAAACTCGTTATTAATAGTGTCAAATCCGCGAATAATAATGAGTCGCCAAATGTCGCTGCATAAGGCTCAATTGGAACAATTGCGATAAGAGCTACTGATATAACATTTATTATCCACCCAATTAACATCAAAATCAATCTTTTTCTTATATTGCCAACTGAGGTGCTTATTAATCTAATTTGGAAGATAAAGATATATATAACGACTATCATTGTAATTAAAAGACTATATAGAAAAAACGGTGACTGTGTAGTTGAAACAAATAAACTTATTACTATTGGTATCATGCTAATTGCCATTAGAACCTTCGATACTTTCAAGTCTATAGTTGGAAAATCTTTAGAAGATACAAAAAATAAAAACGATATTGGAGAAAGTAAGAGAAGGATATATCCAAATTTGAAGAAGAATTCTTTCAAAACAAAATTAAAAATAAATATATTAACCGTGATTAATACAAAGGAACCAATAATCGAGAATAACAAAAACGAGCCAAAAGATAGTAGTATCTTGTAAACCTGAAGTTTTGCATCTCGTATTTTGTAATATTGGAAAAAGTAATAAAAAGAGATTTGTATGCTTAAAATAGCAACAACAAGATAAAGAATAAATTGAACTTCATTGATTGCATTCAATTGAAATAACATGTTTCTAAAATTTTTAGATATAAATTTCTTAACAATTATTCATTACATCATTTAAATACATTTAAAGATTTAGTTTTAATTTTAAAAATCAGAAAGGATTATTTAAAAAATTTTTTTAGAATTAATTCCATTATTGGACCCTCGATTTGAATTAGGGATTGAACGGATTACCATGATTGGTACAATTACTGATGAAATAAAGAAATCGTTAAAGGAGAACGCTCCTGCACTAACTCAAGATCAAAGGTCCCGAATGTACAAGATATTGAATTCTAAAAATCCTAATTTTATTTGTCATGGTCTTAAAGTATCTGAGATTGAGAATATTGTTAAAGCTATTTATAATAAATTTGAATGCTCGTATCAGGACGCCATTGGAGTTTTTAAAGAATTAATGAAATCCGATGTTAATGATGAACAATTTTCGGCGATTTTATTCATAGACAGATATAAAAGAAATTTTAACGGAAATACAATCAAGCTGTTCCATGATGAACTAGCAAAGTATTGTAGTACATGGGCTCTCTGTGATAGTTCCATGATAAGATTAGGCTCGTTTTTAGGAAAAAAGTGTAATGAAAAATTAGCAAGGGAAACCATACAAGATTGGTCTAATGATAAAAACATGTGGGTAAGGCGGGCTTCAATAGTTATTCTTTTAAAAATTATCATGGTCAAGAGAGAATTTGATAAAGAATATGTTTTTGCCTTTGTCGAAAAAATGCTTCAATATCCCGAAGATTACGTGCAAAAAGGAATTGGATGGTTGCTTAAAACCTGCTCTAAACACGAACCCGAGTTAATATTTAATTATTTAAAAGAAAATAAAAAAGCATTACCTAGATTAATTTTACGATATGCAAGCGAGAAACTTTCAAAAGAAAAGCGGGCTCAAGTTTTAAAGAATTAGTAGATTATTAAAATTAATCCTTCTCTTTTATTATTTCTTTTAGAATGGAGTTCACTGATTGTTAGCGTTTTCTATAGAATTATAAATTTCCAACGCTAATTTTTCAAACACATCGTCCACTCCAACATTATTTTTTGAACTTGTTTCAAGATAAACGCTTGACTTTAACTTTGCCAATATCTCATTAATATCTCGAGAATAATATTTAACATTTTCTTCATTTGTTATGTCAAGTTTAGTTCCAACTAGAACGCTCGGTGTCTCCCCAATAGTATAATCTATTTCTTTCTTCCACTTTAACAAATTAAAATATGTAATATTTCTGGTAAGATCAAAAGTGTAGATAACCCCGTTAGCTCCTTGGTAGAAATTCTGCCTGATCAATGCAAATTGATCTTGATTTCCAATATCCCAAATTTGCAGTGTTACATACGAATTAATTTCTGGAATTTTAAGTCTTTTTATAAAAAAATTAGTTCCAATGGTCATTTGAGTATTTGCTAAAAATTTACCCTCAATGTACCGAACAAGAAGTGTAGTTTTACCAACTCCTCCATCGCCGATAATTACAACCTTATACATTCTCTTTTGCATGTACATTCTCGATCGGTAGAAATTTTTTATCAAACATTTACTTAATTTTAATAATAACTTAAGTTTTGTAATTTTTTCTAAAGAATAATAAAGATCTTGTTTCTATTAATTTAAAACTTTAGTATCTTTAAAATTTGTACTAGTTTTACATCTATACGCAGCCCATTTTTAACGATAAGTTGATACTATTT
>JAUXAJ010000041.1 GCA_030620005.1 Promethearchaeota archaeon
GAAAGAAGATATAAAAAAGTTATGTAATTGGGTTGTCGAAAATTTAGGAGAGGATACTCCAACTCACTTTTCCGCGTACCATCCCGATTTTAAAACCCCATCCCTGAAAAGAACTTCAGCAAAAACTTTAGAAATGGCATATAATATAGCAAAAAAAGCGGGATTATATTTCCCGTACGTAGGTAATATACGACACGAAAAGGGAAGCAATACATATTGCCCCAATTGTAATCATTTAGTAATTGGAAGAACGGGATATAGTCTTACAAAAATTAATATTACCCAAGATAAAAAATGTTCTAATTGCAAACACGATTTAAGTAAGGAACTCATTGGAGATATAAATGTAAGTCCATCTCACCGTTTTTCTATTTTCTAAAGCTACAAGATGTTGTTCAAATAAAAAAAAAAAATAAAGAAATAAAAAAAAAAAATTATTCTTAATTAAACTACCGAGATTCCAAAGACCAACAATAAAATCGCTTGTAGGAAGCAAAACAGCGCAATTATTAACGCGAAAGGTGGCCAAGAAACGATTTTAGAAAGAAACATGACTCCGCTTATGTAAAATTTAACGGTCACAGCTACTATTGCAAATATGACTAAGAAAACTCCGATTAATATGTATTTAGGATTAATAAAATTAGCAATCAGGGTAATCGCAGCATCGGGGATTAAAAATGCAATAACAACTGTGACTAATGAAGCGGCTGCAAGCCCGACCATGCTTGCTATCGGGAGATCATTGATTGGTTTAAGGAACGTGAATATCCCTAATATAATCAAAAAGATCGAAGTAAATATGTTAACAGAATTTGCCGTTTGAGTTGAATAGGCTAAGCTTGGCGGGAGATTAAGAACAAGCCCCACACCACCTATAATAATGCTAACAATTCCAACGAAGAAACCACATATTGTTATTACTTTTAACATGAGAGTAATGGAAAAATCCCATTCATCTATTTTTGTCAGTTTGCGCCAAGATTTCCTTCTATTCGCCTCTTGCAAGCAATAAACTATCCAAATTACCCCCAATAACAGTAGAAATAAACCTGCCAAATTTGCCAATGGGTTAAAAAAGTCAGTTACTATATCTAATACTTGGTATAACATTTTCTCTCACTTTTTAGAATTGATTTTTATAAAATATTATTTTGAATTTATATTAATGAAATATATTTTTGAAAATATAAATTTAGTATAGACCAAAAATATATAAAACTAAGTAAAAAAATTATTGAATAAAAGAAACTGTCTTTTTTATGTAATCTATATAATGCTTTACCTCTTCTTTTTCCTTCTCTTCGCTCCAAGAATATTCAGAAGCCATTAAATCCGCCACTTTTTCAGCAGCTTCCAGTTGTTTTTTGTGACTTATAAACAAGCTCATTTCCGTTCGACGACAAAAAACATCAATAATGTGAGGAGTAAATTCATATTTCAAAGAATAAACTACTTCTGCTAAAATAAAATCGTTTTCTTCGATAATTCGCTCCTTGAGAGAATTGTCCTCTTTAATAATTTCAAGGATCTTAAAGGCTCCCTTTCCATATTGTTGATATAAGTGATCAGTAATGTCTTCATCTAAATCCATGCCATACTCTTTTAATCCCTTTAACCAGATGTCTTTTTCCAAACTTATAATGAATTTTTGTCTGGAAAAATATTGCTCTCTCTTAATATTAGTAAAGATTCTCTTTTCTTCTACATGCTTAAATAGTTCTTCTGCCATAGCTCGCCATCCCGTCAATTTTCCTCCTGTTATTGTTAATAAACCATCATTAGAAAAAAATATAATATGTTTACGGGAAACTTCACTTTCAGATTTTCCTTTTTGCATCACTAATGGTCTAATACCCGCATACGTTGAGATAATGTTTTCATAGCTAAATTCTGAATTTGGAAAGAAAAATTTAACAGATTGAATTAAATAGTCGGCATCCTCCTTATTACAAAATGGATTTGCTAAATCTCCATTAAAATCGGTATCAGTTGTACCAAGAATGCTAAAGTTTTTATCCCGTGGTATGACGAAAAAGCTCCGATTATCTTTAATTGAATAAAGCCCTCCCGCCATTCTATTTTTTACATGTTCACGTCTATATTGTAAATGAACGCCTTTGGTTGACCGAATTAATGGTTTTGGAATATTTTCGGGGTAGTTTTCTATTAGATTATCTGTCCAAATACCTGTTGCATTCACTATTAAAGTTGCTTTTACTTCAAGATCACTATTTTTCTCTAAATCCTTGCATTTTACGCCAACAATTTTTCCGTTTTCTTTAACATATCCTATAACCTTACAATAATTTAGTATATCAGCACCCCTAATTATTGCCTCCTTTAATATTTCAATTGTTAATCGAGCATCATCAATATTAGTATCATAATATACTGCCCCTCCTAAATTTCCTTCTCTTCTAAATTCAGGTTCCAATTCTAAAATTTCTTCTAAAGAATACCATTTATGTGTTTTAAAATTTTTAAATTCTGATTTATTATCGCTTAAAAAGTCATAAAGTTTTAAAACGGCCTTTAAATCACGTTTTTTATACTTTCCACCTTCTATATATGGTAGATAAAAGGGCACAGGTCTAACAAGATGAGGCAAATGCGTTCTCATCCAATTTCTCTCTTGAGTAGCTTCTTTAACTAAATCCATTTCACCATGAGCAAGATATCTTATACCTCCATGAGCCATTTTTGTACTTCTTGATGATGTTCCCGCAGCAAAGTCTTGCATGTCAACGACAGCAACTTTCAAGCTTCTCATCGACGCTTCTCTGGCAACGCCAGCACCAGTAATGCCTGCTCCTATTACAATAACATCGTATTGATTTTCTTGTAATCGACTAATGATATTATCTTTATTCTTGTAATTCCAGGATTGGTTAAATAATTTATTTTCTAAATCACTCATATTCTTCACATTTTTTAAATGAAAACAATATAATTAAGATTATTTTAAAAAAACTAAACTTTAAAACTTTATATATAAAAACATTGATAAAAGTGAAACATATTATAATAATAAAATTAAAAGATGTTGAAAATTAAATGGTAGACTTAGACTTAGTAAATGAAGTAAAAAGTAAATTAATTGAGGGCGGTGGTGCCACGGCCGGAGATGTTCTCAAATTATTTGACGCTTACAAACAAGTTTCTTTAGAAAACAAGGGATTACGTGATGAGTTTGAAGACATGGCAATGTTGGACATGGACTTTTTAGGACAAATTATTATTTCTGATGAAAGCAAAAAATTTTGGTTTAAATTTAAAGATGGAAAAGTTGATTACGGTGAAGGTGATGTTGAGAGCCCGTCTTTAACTTTTACAACAGCAATGGCGACTTTTGCTGGAGTACTTTTTGGACAAATCGAGATTTCAAGCGCCCACGAAGCAGATGATGTATCATTTGATGGAGGCAGCGAAACACTCATGGATTTTCAAGCGATAACATCAGTTATAAATGAATTTTTACAAAACATGTAGATGCTAATTTTTTTATTTTTTTAAAAATTTGGATTATCTCGTTTTACATATTCCATGTATCTACTTATTAATCCAGATAACTCGTTAAAGTTTGGAGATTTCCCCGTTCGAACAAAAATAGCAGTTAAAGCGTTTCCCACGAGAATTGCTTCAGGGGGGCTTAAATTACACGCTAATCCTATAGCAACACCAGAATTAAAGTGATCTCCCGCACCAGTAGTAAAACTTGGTTTTGATGTAAAGCCTTCCGTAATCCAATAATGATTTTCCTTAGTTGTTATTGTTGCAAAATGAGGTGAATGGATTACTAAATAAGAAATATTCAACTCTTGATTAATTTTTTTACCTCCTTTTACAAAATCCGAGAAATTTTTTTTAAGAGGATCAATTGTTTTTACATTATTCAACGTTTTAGAGATATCTATTGCTTCTTGATCGTTCAGACTCAACATTACTGGAACGTGAGCGTCAATATTTTGGAGTTGATTTAACATGTCTAATATGTCTTTTTTGCTTCTCTTTTTAATATCGGCCAAATCAACAAAAATTAATTTATTTTTTAAATTTTGAATTGACATTAAGATATCATACAAAAAATGACTCCATATTTCTCCCAAATGTGGAATTAGAGCCCAATGACCAAATCCCATTATGTCAGTTCTCTCGATAATTTCAAATAGTTCTTCAAAGCTAAGCCTTTCCATTATCAAATCCCAATCAATATTTAAGATGTTTTCAAAATCAGTTAGCATTACTTTCCCGTCATCAAATTCTAATCCAGCAGTTTCACCGGGATTTGCAATTGAAATGGCATCAATTGTTTCTTTCGAAGATAATGGCGTAAAAATGTTATTGATTTCAGGATACCCTAAAGCTGCGATTAAATACACGGTTACACCCAATCCGTTAATTGCCTTACAACTATTTGGAGCAAAACCTCCAGAAATCTTTCTTTTCAATACTCTCTCAACATTTGCAGAACTTCCAGTGACATTTACTAGCAACTCTCCAAAAGTTTTCATGCTGTTCATTCTTTTCCAGTTGGAAGCGCTTTCTCTGGATTGAACCAACGAGTAAAGCGAATCTATATATCCGTCAAATCCTAGAAAACAAGACTTTTTAGGAATAGTATTTTTCAAGAAGATTAATTTCTGTTTTACCGAACTTAATGCTTCTCTGGTCAAATCATATTCGTTATGCTTCTCATACATATAATTATAGATAAATCTCAATACATTTAAAACTTTTAACAATTATCTTTTAAGATACATGAATCAAGTTTTAGAAGAATTCTCTTTTCATTACAATTTTTATTCATAATATTATTTTACTAATTTTTTTTTCCAAGAAAGCCTTAAACCGATATAGCAGAATATGATGGCCAAAAAAAATGCGAATGGTAAATAAGCGACGATGATAAAAGCAAATAAAGGCTCTGTTGAAAACGAGTACAATGTTAACACCACGCTTAAATGAATTATTGAACTCAAATAGGCGACTTTTTTACTGGGTGTTAAATATCCTAAGATTAGATTTGGCAAGAGGAACAATATAAATACATTTGCTGTCGATAAAAACGCTAATGCTGGCATGAGTTCCGTAAAAATCTGAGTTTGGCTAAAAAGTAGAATATCAACGTTGAAGAATGAATACAGTAATTGCGTTACATAAATACTTATGAGCATTAAAAAGTAAGAAAGCGGTCCTACCATGAACCAAGAAAGAACATAACGCTGTCTAGGAGATTGCATTATCCTACTTTTTAAATTATCGTCAATAAGTTTTTCCATATTTGCGTTTTTAATTTGCTCTATTTCATAGTTAGGAGAAAAATTATCAATGAAATCAAGCATTACATTTAATAGAATTTCATTTATCAACTCAGTATTATCTAAAGAGCTCCCTATTATCGCTCCAAGTAATTTCTCTTCGGGAATCGCGTGTAGAACTAATCTATTGTTTGCACCAAGGTCTACATTCTTTACTACGCTGTTTAACGCTTCCCGGCTAAAATTTGCTATTGAAGCGAAAAATCCGATTAAAATATCGCTATCAAAATTTTCATCAAGAAAATTTTTTGAAAATAATAAAACGCCATTTTCTTTCATTATATAAATGCTTTTTATCAAATTTCATCTCACCATCATTAATTTATCTCCTTTCTTTAATTCCATGTAAAGTAAATATTCTTCAAGAGACGCTCTAAGCTTTTTGAAATTGAATAAGGAGGGTCCAAATATTTTCATTAATTTGAAAATTATTTTATCGTGATCATCAAATGATATTATTTTATACTTTTCATTTTTTCGCTCTTCGAGAAATATGGTTGAACTCAGTTCAAACATCTCTCCTAAAGCTTTTTCGCTAGGATTATTTAATTCTATTGATAATATTTCCCCAGAATGCGGTAATCTTTTGAGAAAGTCATTAAGAGTTCCTATCTCGTTTTGAACCTCAGTTATTGTTAGTATCTGATTAAAGCTTGAGAAAATCTCTTCCGGACAATGAATTATAAAAGAAACATGAAACATTTTTTTGATTTTATCCAAATAATTTTGAAAATTTGAAAACTCTAATCTATCAAATCTTCTTGACGGTAAAGAAAACATGATTATATTTGGAGATTTCAAGAGCGCCCTTGAAATTGAAAACAATAATCGATATAGAGGGGAGAGCCTTGAAATTTTTTCTTTTTTCTTGTTCACTAATCCCGAAACTTGCAACGCTTCTTCTATAAAATTCTTTTTATTTCTCCACCTTGAAATTTGACTTACTAATGTAGATTGCTCTTCTATAATTGCCATGATTTCATCTCTCCGAAGCATCAAATTTACCCTTTTCATTGCCTTTTCCAACGATCTTTTCCTACTCTTCCAGATAGGTACAATCCTAATATTATGACGAATTGCCTTTTTTATTGTCATTTTTTCCATTCTTGAATTAATTGAATTTGATAGTATAATAATCCTGTCCATCTCTTTTCTTGTTGTCAGTTGAACATGCCTCCCAAAAATTTTAATTTTGCCTAAAAAATCTTGGTTTTTTCCCGCAATGGTGTTAAATAAGTTTGTAATTGCTAAAATATCGTTGGGAAAAAAAATGTTTCTATATACGATTCCTAATGACCGTCCCCTATGAATTTTAAATGAGAGTTCAAATATCTCATTTGAAATAGTTAAGTTTTCAAGTAATAAATGTTGTGAATCCTTATTTAAATTATCAATCTTAAGCTTTTGAACTATTAAATCAATTAAAACTTCAATAAGATCCACAACATGTAAGGGAATTTCAACATCCCAATTCTTAATAATATCGATTTCGTTAAACTCGCTTATTTGGATTATCTTAGACAGTGATTTCGAAAAAGAAAATCTTGGTAATAGGGGATGTTCCTCAAAATTTACACTTAGACTTAAAACAAATTCTGGAAAATAAATGTTAATTTCTCGGTTGTAAGGATTCTTTTCAATGGCAAAATTCTCAAATTTTTCGTCAATAAGTTGAACTTCTGCATCCAAAATTGATAAGTGATACCTAAATTCTTTTTTAATCGTTTTGTTTAAACGTTTTATTATTTTTGAAGGACTAACGAGTCCATCCTCGTCAAAATCGGGTTCTAACAGCACTTCATTAAAATCTATTTCTGTTTCGATAGGAGTGTAAATTTTTAGTAAAGGCACACCTAATTCTAAAACTGTTTTATTAGTAAAAAACAGAACTTCCACATAACTTCTTTTATAAATTAAATTAAGGATTGTAGCAAATCCAAACGTCCCTTCCCTGTAAATAAGCCAATAGCGCTTTGAAAAGCGAATAGCATCAATGATTTTTATTCTTAATCGACTTAACTCTTCATCTGCTTTAAAACTCCGCTTTTGATCGTATAAAAGGCCATATAAAGATTTTCCACTTTTAGAAGAATCCCAAATTTCCATCAAGAATTCTTCAAAATTTATTTTTACTCCAAAATAGTGAGCGCGAAATTTGTAATCTATTAGCTTATCATTATAATTTTCTAAAGCTGTTATCAAATTAATTAAGTTTGCACTCTCAACTTCAATTAGAAAATAATTGTCGTCATCAAATTTAAAAGGCTCCTTGATATTTACTTTCTCATCGTAAAATTCAGTAAAGAATTTAAAAAACATTGAATACACATTATTTTTTTTAAAGGCCACATTCACTTTAAAAAAGTATTTAAAATCTGTTAATAAATCCTTATCAACTTCGAATTTGATCTCATCTAAATATACTTTAGATATCTTTATTCTAAGATTGGAATTTTTTAGTAAAAAAATGAGAAAATCTTGATAAATTAATTTCCTCTGATTAAGAAAGGGCTTTTTTTTTTTTTTTTTATGAAGATTTACATAAAATAAATATTCTTCTTTTCTTTTAGTGAAATATTTATCCGACGACATGAAATATTTGAAAAAATTCTTAACACTAATTAGGTATGTAATTAAAAACCTCATTATTTTTTTGTTTTCAAGATAATCTAATCGCCGAATTTTTATATATACATCCTTAAGTTTTACTAAAATTTGGTGTAATATTTTATAGCTAACTTCAATTAAATTTTGCGTTATCTCATAATCAATTACTTTCTTAACTTGCTTTTTCTGGATGAAAATATCTGGTATGTCTATTCGTTCTATTTTATGATGTAGATTTTTTTTAAACAAAACAATTTTTCCTTTATCATAATTCGAAGAAAACCAAAAAATTAATTCGATTTTGTCTTTTTTATCTCTAACTTCAAGCTGAAGTTTTTCATCAGAAACTTTAAGCTTTTTTATATCGAGGTTTCTTGAAACGTTCAACCTTCAGGCACCTCCATTGCTCTGTATCTGAAGTATTCCTCCATTCGGGAATCTGATTGGTTAGTTTCCTGAATAGAATCAATTCCAAACTCATTTTCAATCTTATCAATGATTTCATTAAGAGTTAAATCTGAATATAAAGAATAATTGGTTCCCGCCTTGGTTTCTAAAGCCTTATCAATATCTTCTATAGATTCTAATCTTTCTATAGGATTATCTTGTATCTCTTTAAAAACTAAATTTATTGTCCTACCTTTTCCAGGTAATTGAGATAATAAATCTTTTGGGCGACCATAATTAATTAATCCGCGCTTCCTGGCAAAAATGGCAACTTTATTACAAAAACGAGACTCTTCTGGATAATGGGTAATGATAATTATTGTTTGATTGAGTTGTTCGTTGATTCTCAAAAGTGAATTCATCAAGTTTTCTCGTACGACGGGGTCAAGTCCCGAACTATGCTCATCAAGAAACAAGATTACAGGATCGTGGACCAAACCTATTGCCATCGATACCCTTCTTTTTTGACCGCCAGATAGACTCGATACTAGCTCGTTCATTTTATCCTCAATTTCTAGCGCCCTTAATATTCTTTTAGCTTTTCTTCTTATTTCTTTTTCAGATAATCCGTATTGATTACCAAAATATAATAAATTTTGTAAAGTTGTAAAATCAGGGTAGATTTTTGATAGATCTTGAGGAACATACCCGTAAATTGGGCGCATTTTTTTGGATTTTCTCTTTACATTCATTCCATATACTCTATTAATTCCTGTAAATTTTCGCATTCCTAATAAAGCTTTCACGAAAGTAGACTTTCCAGCACCACTTTCCCCCAAAACACCCAAGATTTCACCGTGTTCCAATCGAATGGTAACTGAATCTACAATCAATTTCCTCCCCGCATATATGTTTAAATCTTCACAGTATATGGCAGGATACTTTTGTAGATAAGCGATATTAAGCTTTTCACCAATCTTAAGCATTATTTTTATTCTTTTTGATAAATTCAAGAGAGATATTAATCGAAAAATTCCAATTAGACCAAAAAAGCTTAATTCAATAATAAAAATAATAAATAAAAATTGAGACCATGGAACAGGATTTAAACTTTGGTCATGACGTAATTCTTCGATTATGATAATTCCGTAAGGAGTATTTCTTAAATCTCCCCCAAAGCTTGGAGAGTCCCCAATACCCCCTGTTCTCGTGTTGAAACAATCTAAAAACCAATCAATTAATTGTGTTATCTCTTCAGGTTGGTAATTATAATCGTAAAGAGCCTTAGCTGCTAAATAAGTTATCATGAAAAAAGGTGTTGAAATATCTACAAATCCAGAGAGTCCAGGAATAACCGTAAAACTTCCATCTGAAAGTTGAGCATTTTTCAAGAATTCGATTACTGAAATTCTGGATAGTGGCTCTATATTTAAAATTTTTAACGTTTGTAATCCATAATATGTTGATATCACGTCCGAATGAGAAAACCCTAAAAAGATTGGAAAACCCCCGTCAGCATTTTGACAGGCTGAGATCCAATGAAATAACGCTGTATTATTTATTTGATCCCGGGCACCTAATATATGCAGTGACGCAATTGCCCAATATGTACTTTCTACTGTAGAAATGTTTGTTTTAATTAAATCAGATACGAAGTAGAACAATTCTCCGTAAAGCGTTGATATTTGTTCGATATCCATTCCAACCTTGAACCCTCCATCAGGATTTTGCAGGTCAATTAAATATTGCTTAGTTGCGGATAAATTAGGAAAGGAAATCTCGTAATAACTATGAATTATTTGATATAAATTTATAGCGCAATAAGTAGAGAATAAACTTGAGTTTGTATTTGGTTGAGAACCAAACCCTCCATCCTCAGGATTATAACAATCCTCGACAAATTCCCAAGTATTATTAATGTTTATCATGTTAGAAAATTCAGCAGGTTTAGCATTGTATGTTGCTAACACTCCCAAATAGTTAGTTTCAATTGATATCTGTCCAAATAATCCGTTTGCCCCTTGATTTGAATATAACCAGTTATAATAATTGTCTTTTACTTCTTTCACGCGTTCTTTGATGTCTGAGGCTAGATTGGTGTGTTCTTCAATAAGTTCTATTGCTTTCATTGCTGCCCAACCTGATTTAAAATCTGAATTTACGTTCTCATCAGATGTTAAACCAAAACCCCCATCTGTTTTATTACAATTGAGTACGAATTTAAGCGTTTCAATTCTTTGAAGTGGAGTATATCCTAAAGTATATAAAGAAGAGAGCACGAAGTAAGTTGCCTGAACGGTTGATTCACCTAATACAACATCAGCGTAACCCCCATTAACATTTCGAAGTGAGAATAAGTATGCGTAAATTGCTGATTTTTCAAAAATACTGTAATTCATGTTCATTTCAAAAAACGCTTTTATCCCATAATACGTGCTTTCAGAAGTCTCAATTAATGTATTATTTGTATAAACGTACCCACCTAATCTCCACGTTGAATTTATGAATCTCGACATGTTTTGATTATTAAGTATGGAATCTGCTGAAAATTTTTTAGCCAATTTAATACCACAATAAGTAGAGATAATATCTGAGTCGTTTAATATTGGATTAAATTTAAATCCCCATCCAAAATCTCCTTGAGAAATTGTAAGGTAAGATTTGATTTTTTTAATTTCATATTCATCAATTACGGGGTCAATGAATGAAGGATCAAGTTGATTAATCGTATCAATTACCTGAAATGTGGAAATCGTATTTCCTAACCCAACGATATCTGAAAACGAACCATCGTCGTTTTGTTTTTCAAATAAGTAATGAAAGAAGAAATCTGCCTCGTTATCGTCTAAATTAGGGTTTGAATTAGGATTAATTAGATTCACTGAAGAAAAATCAAAAGTAGAAAAATTAAACGAATTGATTGCTCTGAAATTGGAATCAATATCAGGTTCAATAAAGAGTCCAGTGGAAGGATTCTGATAAGAGCTTGTGAAATCCATCATTTCATTCTTTAAGGATTCTAACTCTTCCGAACTAAAATAATGTTTAAAGGGAGTATTAAGTATAGCTAAAAGGATTAACGGTCCGCTTAATAAAACCGCAATGATTATTATTACTTTTAGCCTTTTTTGTAAATTTTGATCTATTTCCATGACTATATCAACCCCTTACATTTCATCATGCTCCCGCATTCTCTTTTCCTTTGCCTCTTCTTCTTGAATTCTTAATTGGAAATATCTTCTGAAAGAAGCAACGTCTCTACTCATTGCTTGTACCTTTAATCCTTTATTCATGACATGTTGAGTCAATTCTGATAATTCGTTATCTAAATCGTTCAAAAAAACTTCAATAACTTCATTTCCAACACGTATTATTTTTTTTACTGATGGATAGCTTTTGAAAAGATTAATTTTTTTCTCATTTAATTTTTCAATCGTAAATCTCGCTAGTTTTCCATTACTTGGAAGGGTTTCTATTAACTCCTGAGGTTTCCGGAACTCTAACAATCTCCCGTTTCTTAGTATTGCCGCTTTGTCACAGACTAAGCTACACTCCATATCGTGGCTGATTATGAACATTGTCGTATTCAATTTTTGATTTAACTTTTTTAAATAACTGAGAATTGAGTATCGCTTGCTAGCATCAATTCCGTTGACGCTTCAATCGAAGCATCATCTCCGGTCGTGGGTTCATCGAGAAAAAGAACCTTTGGCTGATGTATTAACCCAAGCGCCATGGATACTCTTTTTTTTTCCCCTCCGCTCATGTGTTTTAATGGTTTTTTTATTGTATCTAGGGGTATGTCGAGAATAGAAAATAAATTTTCAGCAATTTTTTGTGATTCTTTTTTTTTCATTCCATAGGTGGCGGCAAAAATTTCCACATTAACCATCGGTGATACATTATAGTAAAGGTTCGCTTCTTCTAATTGCGGAACATATCCAATATTACTCAAGATTTTTGCGTGATTCTTTTTCTTTGCAGGCGTTAGACCAGTAACATTAACGTTTCCTTCCCAATGCTTTTTATCTATCTGACAGGTCATCACCCTAATTATCGTTGTTTTTCCCGCACCACTTATGCCAAAAAATCCAATAATTTCACCTCGTTTAACTGAGAATGTACAATCATAAATAACTTGCTTCTTTCCGAAAGTAACATTTAATTTCTTAACATCAACCATTAAATTATTTGTTATTTCATTATTCATTTTTCACCCCTCATGATTTCTCCTACTTTTTCGAAATTTATCATATATATATATGAATATAAAAGATGAAAGTAAAAAACATTTTTTTCTCATTTTTCAAGCCTCATATTTTCTTCGATTGAATGTTATAAGAGACGCCACGAATAAAAAAGCGCTCAAGCCTATTAACCAAAAGAAATCAAAACCAATGAACGAGTTTCCTTTTGAAACGATTCCATCAAGCATTGGACCTCCGTGACTCAATGGCAAGATATATGCAAATAATTGTAAATATTCTGGCATTGCTCCTATTGGTATGAACATGCCGCTTAACATTACAATGACAATAAAACAAGCAAAAAATAATTGGTTAGCTTCGGTTTTAGTTTTAGAAATGCTAGAAATAAACAAGCCCATTGCCAAGCCAGTAAAACCTATAGTTAAAAGCGCCATAAAAAAATCAAAAATGGAACCAACAATATAGAGGCCGCTTAATAGTGAACTTATAATTAATACGATTGCTTGTAGGATTATTATAGACAAGTATGTTATGTATTTTGAAAGGAGAATTTCAAACCTATGTACGGGCGTTAGTAAAAGTCTAGCAATAGGTTTTTCTTTTACAATCACCAAAATTGAAAGCACCACAGCAAGGCCAAAAACCATTAGAGGGAGAACTAAAGACGTCATGTAATTGAACTGGGAATTATATTCAACAGGTATCGAATATTCCTTGAACCCTTTAAGAACAAACTGGGGCGATAAATTGTTTTCTCTCACAAATATTTTTACGGAATCTTGTACCGCATTAAGTTTTTCTTGAATGTGCATCATGTTAGAAGAATCAAGAATGCATTCAAGCATCCCTGGATAACCCCAAGATAGCATTTCAGAGAAATCAATGGGTATTACGATTATTACCTCAATTTCTCCCGAAATAAGTTGTTTTCTTGCCGTTTCCATGGCATACTTGGAAGTCTCTTCGCTAGCGTTATAAAAATTTAAAAGAGCAAGATACTGTGACTTATTTACGGCATTTAGATATGGTAATGAATAATTATCTATTTTATGTGGCACATAATCGTTTGGATTGATAAATGTATTAGAATCGTATGAAATAACCGCGACTTTTACGGGGTTTATCTTGGTAGATGGTGTGGATGCAATCGCTATAAGAACAATTATTAATGGGGGTAAAATTAACGCCAAAAACAAATTGAATTTATCAGTCCAGGCCAACCTATATTCTTTTTTTACCATTTTTAAAATTCTAAAGAGGCTCTGGTTCTTTTTAAGCTTTTTAAAAATTTCAGAGATTCTTTTAGACTTTTTCTCATCTTTTCCATTTTTAGATCCCACTAGTTCATACCTCCACTTTTTTAAATCTGTAGATAACGTATGCCATTGCTATAAAGACCAAGCTGACCGTATTCAAACTGATGACAGCTAAGAGGTCTAAAGGAAGTCCTTTCATCGTTACATCGACAATAAGTGGTACGGCGTGACCCAAAGGAAGAACATTTGTAGCAATTTCCATTATTGGTGAAATATCCGGATCAATCAAAATACCCGAAAATATTAGGAGAACAATGAAAAGTATGAGATACATCTGATTTGCTACTTGTTCTGTAGTAGATAAAGCAGAAATAAATAAACCGATACATACCCCACAAAATCCCGTCATTATTAACACTAGAAAAAAATCAAATAACGACCCTAAACAATAAAGTCCAAAAATTGCCGTCATTGCGAAGATTTCGACGGATTGGACCAACATTATTATCGTGTTTGCTAATAATTTGCTAATTATTATTTCGTTTTTAGCTGTAGGAGTCAACATCATTCGGGGCAGCGGAGCTTCTGAAACAATGCTTAAAGAAGTTAAATTCATGGTCGTCCCTATGATGATAAGCGGGATCATCATTCCTAGCGCGTAATTTAACATTTGGGACTCCCAAAAAGGAACATCAATTCAGATTTTCCAATGAAATATTGGAAAATATTCCATGTAGGGAATACCTATAACAAAGTTTTCCATTAATCCAATCTCAAGCCTAAAAAGCGCGATCGGTTCTTGAAGAGCAACTTCTACAGCGCTAACAGCCATCACATCTGAACCATCGACATGATAATAAAGAGTCAGATTTTCTTCGCCTGCGTTGATTGCTTCTGAAAAATTTTCGGGTAAAACAATGAATACATCTATTATATCATTTTTTAACAACTGCATGCATTGTTCGTATACTATAGCATACTCTAATTCGTCGATTGTTATATTTGATTGATATAAACCAAAACTGGAGCAATTTTCGCGCATGATTCTAATGAAAGTATCGTCATGCTCGTGCGAATTTGAAGAATAACCTTTACAACGAATCTGATCCTTGCTTATTACGGCTGCATTGAAAAATTTAGTTGTCCCACCTCCAGTAGTCAATCCAAATATGAGTATTAATATGAATGGAATGAAAAACAATAAAACTAACGTGCGCTTGTCCGATTTAATTCGTCCAAATTCTTTACGTATTAATCCAGTGACATTCATAATAGAACTCCTTTTCTTATTAAATCACAATAAATTTAAAAAATTTAAAAATTTAATCCTTAAAATCAAATAATTATTGTAGAGTGAAGTATCATGAACAATGAGTCTAAATTTTTACATCTATTAATACTATTATCTAAATGTTTTTACTATTAATAATAGTAAATTTTTATTCTTTTTGAAATATATAAAAGGTTGAATGTTCTATTCCAAATATTTCAGTTGATTGTAGTTCGCGATTGAATTTGAGAAGCTCCATGCCTAAAGGAATGAATGTTTCAAGCATTTCTTCTTTTGTGTAGGGTCTTGAATACATTTTTTCCCCCATTATTTCTACTATAACATCATCATCAACATTCACTCCGCTTTCACTAGGTTCGTTCAAAGCCAAATACAAAAGCCCTTTTTTCTTCAACGAGCATGCTATTCTTCTGGCAACATCCTTGAATCTTGGCGGATCAAGTAAAAGCATTGAAAAGGAAGATAAAGCACCATCAAACTTATTCTCATAATTAAGGTCGGTCATGGATAGTTCTAAAAATTGTGCTCTTGGAACATTTTTTTCGGCAATCTGTATCATTTTTGGAGAGATATCAATTCCTAAAACAATAAATCCTTTTTCTACAAGTAATTTTGCGTGAGGCACTCCAGTACCAGAGCCTACATCTAATATTAATCCGCTTTTAGGAAGATTTTTGTAGAAAAACTCGAAGATTGGGTTTATTTTTCCATAATTAGCTTTTTCATATTTGTCAGCTATACGGTTCCAAGCTTTTTCATTAAGTGATATGATATCCAGTTTTTCATTCATTCGTGTTCTATATAAATAAAATCGAAGATAGAATAAAATTTTGTTTAAGTTTTTTTTTAAAAATTGATTAATATATAATTAAAACTCATCCAAAATCTTTTTTAAAATGAAAGGCATCGAATGAACATCGAAAAAATTATGCTCAATGCATTCTTTTATTAATCCAATATATTTTATAGGATCTTTTTTATACTTTTTGTAGCATGTTCCAACCAAATTGCTTGGCAATTCGTTTTCTCTTTTTAAGTTCAATAATTTTTCTTCCATGTTAGTAAGAGTATAATTTTCAAATTGCCCCTTGTATTTCCTTCGACAGTTGTGATATAAATCGATATGATGTAATCTTGAATTGCTTATTTTGTATGGCGTTTCGTCTTCGGAAATCATTGGGTTTTCGTCGAAAAAATACAAAAACCTATTGGCAATATAAGGAATGTCAAAACTTTTGCCGTTGTACGAGATAAAACATTTAAAAACAGGAAGAATTTCATCTTTAAAATGGTCGCATATTGCGATTTCTTCTTCTAAATCTCTTGCAAAAAAAAGATTTATCTCAAATTTATCATTTCTAAAGAATCCAACTCCAATAATTATCATTGGACTATCGTATAAACCTAGCGTTTCTATATCAAGAAACAATAAATCTTCTTTATTGAAGCAGAATAATAAATCTAAATCACGCACGTATTTATTTCGACTAAGAGTTTTATAATCCTTATTATTTATTAAGCTTAAAATATGACTGGCAGAATCTTTATATCTTAAATTGAAATTTAAATCGAATAAAGTTTTTACTCCCTTTCTTTGTAGTTTTCTCTCGATTTTTTCTCCGATATAATATACTGTTTTAAGGTTATGTAGTAATCTTTTCCGAGTAACAAGCAGATTTAAATCTTTCGGGAATTTTTCTTCCCACATGATTTTCATGAATTGTCCCATCTCATTGGAAACAATCTCATGGTTTTGAAACAATTCTTCTAATTTTTTTCCTTTGAATTGCTCTACAAGTGAAGTTATATCAAAGCCTTGGTAATTATAATTATCCATTATCAATAGTAATTAAGAATGCCTATTTAATAACATGAACTCTAATGATTTATAGTAAATGAAAAAAAAATAAAATAAAAAAAAATTAATTAAATATTTAGATTGCATCATGTTCTTTTATTAATCAACCTTTATAGAAATTCAATCCAAGCAGTCACCGGTTTGTGGTCGCTTCCATATTCCGCGGGAGTATCAATATTAGGTATCATGTCTGTAATGACGCGATAATCTGCAATGCGCTTGTGACCTCTAACAAATATTAAATCAATTGACGCGCGTTTATCCTCAGTAACAATTGTTCCTGCCTCAGTAAAATATTTAAAGACAGGATTTATTTCTGGCGAAGTTCTGCGCAGATTAAAATCACCCATTAATACTTGTTGAGATGATGTTGAGATCTCGTTTATTTTATTCACGAGAAATTCAACTTGTACATATTTATTTTCGGATCTTATGCCTAAATGAACGCTAAATACATCTAATTTAAGGGAACTACTAATCTCAATCACACAATGCACGAACACTCGTTCTTGAAGCTCGCTAGGAATTTCATATCCATTCGCCGAAATTATGGGATATTTGCTCAAAATAGCGTTTCCCATCAAATGTTTATTATTTACAGGATTATAATAATAATAATACATGTCTAATCGCTTTGCTAACCAGAATGCCATATCAATGCCTCCAGATGTAACCCTAGCTACATCAACTTCCTGTAATGCTATGATATCTGGATTGTCGATCTTGATGTTTTGAGCCATTCTCTCTAAATTGAGCAAGTCGTCTCCCCCACCTACACCAAAGTGAATGTTATACGTCATGAATGTTAGTTGCTTCTTTGAAGTCTCTTCCGAGTAAATTTCGCCAATACCAATCGTCACGAACGAAAAGACAAGTGGCAAGAAAATTATAAAACAGAACACGATTTTAGCTTTCTTATTCATTATCCCGTGAAACCTCCTTGTTTGAATCGATTTTTATGGATATGATTGACGAAATCGAAAAAATAGCTCCAGCCAAGAGTATTATGAGTGGACCAAAACCCTTAAAAGCTGAAATTACATAAGCCCAATCAATTGTAAGAATGTGCAGCACGGAAAATAATATGTAAAAAACGAAAGTAATAGCAAAAATATTTGATATCGTTTTTATTTTTTCCCACTTGAATTCTATCATTAACATCCGTGTAAACAGCAGGTAGAAATCTAAATACATGACGATCATTGATATTAATACGAACACGCTTACAACATAATTTAAAATTGGAACGGTTCCAAGAAATAAAAATAGGAAAAGCGTTAAAATCAGGAAACCATTTAATATTCCAACTTTTTTTACATCCGTGAAGAAATCTCTCTTAGCTCGAAAAATTATTATTAACGCAAGAATGGTTGCTATAATGCTACCAATGTTGTTAAAATAATAATTTGTATTGGTATAATGAGCTATTACATTGGGATAAAGAAAAATATTGAATTGAAAAAAGAAGAAAATTCCCATTCCGACAAATATCAGCGAATATTTCGTACTTAAAGTGTCTTTCTTTTGATTTTCAACTGTTTTATTTGAAGAGAATCTTGGAAAATGCAATCTCGTATAATGAACGCAGATAACAGTCAATGGAATTTGAACGATTAACCACAAATATTGGGTTACATACCAAAAATCTGCAATTAATTCAGGAGGCAACAACGATACGTCTTGTGTAAAGCCTATTGTTCTAATTAAATAATCGGTAAGAAAGGCACATAAAATACAAAAAAAAACAATTAGTGTTTTATGATTGAGTTCAATATGATTTTTTTCTTCCATCCACAGTGTAAGGAATGTGCTCATGAAAAATCCGTAAAAAGTAATTAAAACTCCGCATAAGACGGTTTGTAAAGAATTCGGCAAGTGAAACGCTATTACAAGACGAAGTATTGCGACAATATAGATGGAATAAACCATGACGCGTTTTTTTTCAAATTTTTTACAGATGGTCTTGGTCAAGGCAGGGAGAACGAAAAAACCAAGCGTTAGTAATACCAGTAAATTCTCAGCAATATTGTGACCAAAAACAACATGAAACATTGAAGCGTATACTCCTGGAACGTAGCCCCTTAATGCTTGAATGAAAAATAGATTAGTTAAAAAGACTACCAAGATCAAGGAATACAAGGCTTTTGATTCGATCTTTTTTTCGATTTCTGTAAATGAAAATTCAATGCTTTTTTGATTTGCCAATTTTTTCACATTTTTTAAGTAAATAGTTTTCTAATAAATTAATTAGAAATAATAGATTAAAGTTAGTTTAATATTTGATTAAACTAATTTAAATAGTTTGACCTTTTTACCTTCTATTAACACATCCTTATAATGTGATAGGAAATTTTTAAACGAGGAACTCGTTGCGTCTACTAGAAAGTTTTAAAAGAATGAACTAATATTTTAATAAAAAAATTTAAAATTTAATTAATTAATAATATGATAGATTTTCATGTCAATAAAGAAATATAACAAGCAAATAGTAATTATTGTCATATCGCTCATGACCATAGTGGTTCTTCTTGTTACGAATATAAGAGGAAAGGAAGATATAGATAAACTGGTTGTCTTAAATGTAATTCCCAGTTTTTTAAATTTAGTTGCGTCAATTGGATACATATGTGGATTGATAATCGTTGGAGCACTATTAGGTATAGTATTTGGGTACGTTTTTGGGCCTTTATATCTTTATATCCATAAATTACTCATAGGACGGAAAAAAATGATATATGGAATACAAGACAAAGCTCAACCAGATAAATTTTCAGATACGTTTAGGGGTTTCTTTCCAGCTTTAATGGCAATAAGTCTTGCGTTAATGCTTTCATTTATTCCCGCGGTTCAAGAAATATTGTATCCCCAAATTGATGTTAGATTCATGACGCATTTTTTTTCATTCTTAGCACTATTGCCATTAATGACCGGAGTTAGCATCGCATTATTTTCACCCACCTGGTTTTTACAAGATTCTCGAATTATTTATTCTAATAGCAAAAAAGTTGAGGATAAAATGCGTCCTGTTGAAGTACGGTCTGTTGGCAGTTACTTTATATATCTATTAAATGGATACGCAGGAATTTCAGTAATCTTTAATTTCTACCTGTTCACAATAAAAATAATGGATTTTACAGATGGTAATCCTGTTATCGCTTTGTTTATTATTCCGCTTCCAATTATTATTACCATTCTAATATTGCTCCCTGTTGTAGTTTTGGACGCAAACCAAAAACATGTTAGAAAATTCATGTTGAACTTCGCTAGAAAAATTGGAATAATCGACATTTTAGATTTGCGCGTGGAAAAAATCAATAATTAATACTATCAACTTTTTTTTAAAAAAAAATTAGGTAAACGAAAGGACTTTTGTTCTTTTGTTCTTCTTTTTTTTATTGCGATATTTTAGCAAGTATTTCATGAAGTTAGGACTCACTCTTTTCACGTAGTAACTAAGAGTTCTCAAGGAAATCTCAGAACAGTTAGCAATTTCACTCGCCTTAACTTGCAATAAATTCCTTTTTTACTAAAAACAATTATATTACCATTTGATATTTGGAATTTCGTCAGATAAATCTCTACGGGTGGGCTTATACTTGAAGAATCTTCTCGATTCAGAATCCTCAAGCACGTAATTCGAGCCCCCGCCATGCAGCATGCAGAAACTATCTAAAAGACCAATAGGGTTGGAATATTGCTGGATAAATCCACGTCCTCCCATCGTCCTAAAACAATGAATCGCACTTTCAAATCCAAGTTCGGTTGCCGATATTTTTAACCCCATCGCATTAGCTGCCATGAGTTTCGAACCTCCCAATTCTGGTCGTCGATCTATTTCCCTTGAATAGTGAATTAAAGCGGATAACAACAAATTTAACTCTCGAATGTTTCTCGATATTGGAAACCTTATTACTTGAAACTGATGCAAGCGTTTCTCGAATTGTTTCCGATGAATCGCATAAGTGTGAGAATATAATAGCTTTTTCATGGCATCACCAAGAGCTTCTGCGCTAATAACTAATCTCTCCTCCGTCAATTGATGAAATGCAATGTCCAATCCGTTTCCATGAAGTAAATTTTCTATGGGAATTTTTACCTTATCAAATATCAAACGACTTACAAAGGCATCTGTCATTCCGTAAGTTCGAATTCGAGATGATCTAAAATTCTTCAATTTTTGGTTTTCCGTGTCAACAATAATAGCTCCTAATGGACCGTTGTTTAATCTTCCGTATAACATGATGTAATCAGCGAGCGTTCCATTTGTAATGAAAACTTTTTTACCCTTAGCGATGACGTGATCTTCTTTTACTATAAGTTTTAACTCCATGCGAAATATATCGCTTCCAGCATTGAATTCCGTCATGGCTGAGGCTGCAACAGCTCCATCTTTCGCAACAGGAAGCATGAGCTTTTCTTTTTGCTCCGGTGTTGCTTTATAATTCACAGGGTTACAATAAAGAGTTCCTCCTGCGAGGCGCCCCATCTCTACGCTATAATTTCCAGCAATATATCTTTCGCTTGATTCTGACCATCGACCGCCGCACAAACCGTAGGCTATAAGAGCATTCCGTGTGACTCTTCCTATTTCATATTTTTCTTCGTTTAAAATCGTGGAATAATAACCACTTTCAGCTAATTTTTTCATTATGCCAACAACAATTTCTCGCTTCTTATCTTGAGTTGGTTCCTCCACGAAATAATTTAGCTCTTCTAACGCTCTCAGATCTTCATCGAGCTCCTTCTCTAAGAACTCGTAGAACTCATATAAAAAATCTTTTTCGTTCGTTCGTAATAAAGGGCTAGATAGTAAATCCAACTCGTGGACATATTTCTGTATGTTGATCGGTTCAAATTCACGCAATCTAGTATCCATTATGATTCACTTTATTATTCGTTATATTTTATGTTTTATCAAATCTTCATTAATGATTCGTTATATTTTATGTTTTATCAAATCTTCATTAATGATACTTGATAATTTAAACAGAAAAAGATAGGCTTCAAAATTTAAAGATTTTTAAAAAAAAAAACATATATATGATTATTCAAACATTATTTTTTTCCAGTACGATTAGGTTAAAAATAAAAGCGAAAAATATACACTCAAAAGGAGTTAATAGAAATTGTCGAGAAAAGTGTGTGTAATTGGTATAGGTAATACAAATTTTAATTCCATGACACCAGATGTGCAATGGAAGGAACTCATGTATGAAGCCTGCCAGAAAGCATATATAGACGCAGGGATTGATCCTAGAAAAGATGTGGGTAGTTTCATCACTTGTGCAGAAGATTATTGGGAAGGATTTAGCATTTTCGACGAGTTCGTGCCAGATCAAATTGGTGCGTTGTTGCGACCGTGTTGTACTATATGTGGCGATGGAATATATGGATTAGGTAACGCTTACATGCAGATAATGACCGAATATTTTGATATTGTTTCTGTGGAGGTACACAGCAAGGCCTCTGATATGTTGACATATGGAGACATAATTCTTCACGCATTTGATCCGTTATTCGAGCGTCCTGTTTCTGGACCCGTAGAGCGGCCAAATTATGGTGGTAGCCCAAAATATACTGCTGAAAGTCCGAAACCCCTTATTGGTGCATCGGACGAAAAAGAGAGAATTCATCCTTATTTTTTGGCGGGATTAGAAATGCAACATTATTTAAAAACCACGAACACTACTGAAGAACAGTGTGCCGCTGTGGTTGTTAAAAATAAGAAAAACGCTTTTATGAATCCCTATGCAAATTATGAGTTAAACATCGATATTGATGACGTGATGAACTCTGAATACCTCTTCAAGCCACTGAAGAAATACGACATTGCCCCAAATGTTGATGGAGCAATTTGTTTAGTTCTTGCAGACGATAAAACGGCTAAAGATTTAGGAATTGAGCCCATTTATCTTTCAGGATTCGGTTGGTGTTCAGAAACGCCTTGGCTTGCAACGAGAGGGATGGAGGCCGAATACGCTAAAAAAGCTGCTAATATGGCTTATAAAATGGCAGGAATTAAGGAGCCTCGTAAAGAGGTCTGTATGGCTGAAGTTGACGATAGATTTTCCTATAAAGAATTTCAACACCTGGAGGCTTTAGGACTCGCCAGACCAGGTGAGGCCGGGCAATTGGCTGAAGAAGGAGCATTGAACATAAAGGGCTCAATGCCAACAAACATGTCTGGCGGTTCATTAGGTGTAGGAAACTGTCTTGAAGCAACAGGAATGCAGAAAGCGTTGGAGATTGTCACGCAACTCAGGGGACACGCTGGAAAGAGGCAGGTTCAAGAGGCTGAGCGTGGAGTTGCCCAATCCTGGCGTTTTCTTCCGACTGGAAGTGGAGCAGTAGCAATATTT
>JAUXAJ010000079.1 GCA_030620005.1 Promethearchaeota archaeon
CACGGAAAATATCATTTGTTTTAATACTTTTAACGGGATATACATATCAGATTATTGCGATAGCAATAGAATCATCGGCAATAATGTTACTAAAAACAATTTTTATGGAATTAATTTAACAAATAAATGCAACAGACATATCGTGACAAGAAATCTTTTTATTAGAAACATAAAAGGTTGCGTTTATCAGTCTGAAAACGGTAAAGGAAACATTATTGAAGATAATTATTGTCAAGATAAATACGGACATTGGTTTTTCGATTCGTTTATTATTGATGATAACGGAGGAGGAGATTTTACATGGGCTCAAGCCGCCGCATTACCATGGTGCACGGGTTCTGGAACTTGGAACGATCCCTATATCATAGATAACGCAACGATAAATGGTAAATATTCAGGATATTGTCTTATAATTAGGGATTCTAAAGCATGTTTTATTATTAGCAATTTCACGGTTTATAATTCGGGGTCAAGTTCTGGTTCAGATGGGGGGATTAAACTTCAAAATGTAAACAATGGTAAAGTTCTAAATTCCAATTGCTCAACTAAAAACTACTATGGGATATATCTTTACGAATGCAATAATATAACTATCTCAGGGAATAGCATCATCAGTAACTCCAACGAGGGTATTATTTTATACAAAAGCAACAATATTACGATTTTAAAAAATCATGTAAGTAATAGTGTCAAATATGGTATCTTTTTGAATACGGATTGTTTTAATAATATCATCGTCAACAATATGGCCGATAACATTGGAAATTATGGTATTTATCTATACAATAATTGCAGCAACAATTATATCTACAACAATTCTGCCAGTAATAATTTAATTGGAATTTATCTATACATTAATTGCAGCAACAATAATATCTATAACAATTCTGCGAGCGATAATTCGGATATTGGTATCTACTTGATTAATGATTGTAATAATAACACGATTTTGAACAATTATTTTAACGATAACGGTGATTGCGGAATTAAATTAGATCACACGGTTTGGAATAATATTACGGAAAATATTGTAAACGATAATGTAAACGGAATATATCTTGACGAATGTAATTACACGGTTATTTTGAGAAATATAATTAATGACAATAGTGAATACGGAATCTATTTAAGGGGGTATTATAACAACCTTTCTGGAAATTTAATGGTTGAATGTGGCGTGGGTTTATTTGATTACGATAGTAATATCGAAGAACTGTCATCTCACAATATTGATACCACAAATTTAGTAAATGGAAGACCTTTATACTATTATATTCACGAAAAATGGCTCGGAGTTAATGATTTTACAATTTCAGGCTCTGCGGGTTAAGTGATTTTAGTAAATTGTAGTTACTCTACTCTATATAACTTGAATGTCTCAAGAGGTTCAATAGGAATCACCTTATATTATTCTAATCATAATAATGTTTCATATTGCAATGACTCATTGAATAAAGTTTATGGATTGATTTCATATAATTCAAATAATAACACGATAATTAAGAATAGATTTAATAATAATGCGCAACACGGATTGTATCTCATTAACTGCTATAATAATAATATCTCAAATAATCAGGGCAACGATAATGAAAAATACGCTATTTATTTAAAAAACGATTGCAATAATAACACTATTTTTAACAATACAGTAAATGATAACGGGATAAATGGAATAAATCTTCTATCTAATTGTGATAATAACACGATTTCAAACAATACAGTAAATAACAATGGACATGCAGGGATTTATTTAGATAACAATTGTAATAACAACACTCTCTTGAACAATGTTGCGTATTATAACACGATATTCGGAATTTATTTTTCAGATAGCAGATATTCTAACATATCTGGAAATCTAATGAAAGAATGCGGTATTTGGTATGAGGGATCACTCGATGAGTTAACTTCTCATTTCATCGATACGACTAATTTGGTAAATGGCAGACCAGTATATTATTATGTTAATGTAACAAACTTAGGAACTCAAAATTTTACATGGGCTGGTTCGGCAGGTCAAATTTTATTAGTAAATTGTAATATATCATATATTTATAATTATAACATTTCCCACGGTTCTGTCGGAATTTCTCTGCATTATTGCAACGATGGTTACGTTTTAAGCAATAATGCTTCGTATAATAAAGTATATGGAATATATCTCGCTAACAGTAATAATTTCACGATATCAAATAATAATGTGAGTTATACTCGTCATTATGGACAATATAAAAGTCTTGATCAATGTGGAATCTATTTAGAATATAGCATTAATAATAGTATTTCGAGAAATTTCGCAAATAATAATGCCCGTAATGGAATAACCTTAAATAACGATTGTTCTGAGAACTACTTGTCAAGCAATGCCATAAACGATAACGATGATAACGGAATTTACATGAACAATTGCGATGATAACATTATTTTAAATAACACTGTAATCGGAAACAATGCTAACGGAATTTTAATGAGTGACGAATGTGATAATAACATTATTTTAAATAACACCATAAACGGAAATAATGTCAACGGAATTTCTATGGATAATTGCCATAATAATGACATTTTAAACAACACTATTGGTAATAATGATGATGGTATTTACATGAATAATTGCAACTATAATGACATTTTAAACAACACTATTGGTAATAATGATGATGGTATCTCCATGAATTATTGCAATTATAATGACATTTTTAACAATACTATTAATGATAGCAATGACGACGGAATTTACATGATTAATTGCCATTATAATGATATTATAAACAATACGATTAATGATAATAATGACGACGGAATTTATATTAATGGTTGCGACAATAATATCATTTTCGGTAATAAAATATTAGAAAATCAAGATCACGGCATTTTGTTGGATAATTCTAATTACAACAATATAACTTTAAACATCATAAATAATAGTGTTTATGGTATAGAAATTCAAAAAAGTAGTTATAATAGAATTTCAGGAAATAATATCTCTTTTAATTCAAATGACGGAATTTATGTCAATCAATTCAGCGACTATAATATAATTTCAAGTAATATTGTGCTAAATAACACGGGATCAGGCATTCATTTATATGATCAATGTGATAACAATCAAATTTTAGAGAATATAGCATGTTTAAATGATGAACACGGCATATTTTTAGAAGATCATGAAGTTGATTCGGGTTACAACGAGGATTTGAACAACAATTATGAATGGATAGACATCAGTTCAGAACCAGATTTAGGGTTAAACGATGATGAATATATTGGTGTTTTATTACCGTTTGATTTTGAATTTTATGACTCCACATTTTCTACAGTTTATATCAGTGACAATGGATATCTTAGCTTTGCTGATTCTAGTCCTGATGATTATACGAATGAAGACATTCCCTTAGGTGGTGCTGATTATGAATATCTTATTGCTCCTTTCTGGGACGATTTATACTCAGAAATAGCAGGGGGAAGCGGGACGATTCATGTAAAGGACTTTGGCACTTATTGGGTAGTCCAATGGGTAAACATGAGTCATTTTGACTATAATCACATTGGAACTTTTCAGGTGATATTATTTCAATCAGGTGATATTGTATTTAATTTTAAAAACATCAATTATACTGCCGGAGGGTACACAACGGGGATTAATTATGGAGTGAATCCAAGTATAGGTGATTCCTTTAATAATATTGAAGAAAACAATGTAACGTACTCAATTTTATATTCTAGAATTGAGGTTAGTTATGGCAATAATGTTTCAAAAAATATTGCTACCAAAAACAAAATGCACGGGATTTATTTCAAAACTATTAGGAATAGTTACATTCTTGAGAATAATGCTACCAACAATATTAATTGCGGTATATACATTAAGGATTGCCATTATATTCAGATTTTTGAGAATAATATCTCAAGTAATAGGAATTTTGGATTGGTCTTAGAAGAAAATATTAACAACTCAATTTCAGGAAATCTATTTCAAGAAAATTTACTGTCGGGTTTTTATTGTAACGCTAGCAATAATAATTCAATAACAAACAATTTTGCGCATAATAATACCATTCATGGATTTTACATTGTAAATTCTAATAATAATGAATTGGTTGAAAATAACGCAACTTTTAACGGTTTGAATGGGATTGTATTAGAGAACTGTAATAATACAGATATTATTGGAAACAAGGGGAACTTAAATGATCAATTTGGATTTTATTTTGAAAACTGTTATAATAATGTAGTTAATAGAAATTTTGCAATAAACAATTCCGTGACAGGAATCGTTTTAGATAATTGTGAATTGTTCATTATTTACGAAAACAATGCAAGTTTAAATCAAAATTTTGGAATTTGGCTAAAGAATAGCCCTAACAATAATCTTACTACGAATATCATTAATAACAACACTCATGGATTAGTTCTAGAAACGAGCAATTATAACAATATTTCAAATAATTTCGCTTATTTCAACGATATTAGCGGTCTATTTCTAAATTCTTCTGATTATAATTACATAATTGGAAATAATTTCTCTTGCAACGTGCAAAATGGAATTTATTCCTTATCAAGCGACAACAATGACATTTTAGGGAATAATGTTTCGTTAAATCATGTGTATGGTATTTGGTTAAAAAATAGTAACGATTCACTCATATCTGAAAATTACTTTCAATATAACGGATATTCAGGCATTTTTATTGATCCTAGCAACAACGACATCATATCTGCAAATACAATTATTAATAATGGTCAATATGGTATTATTTTAGAGAGTAGCACTTACATTCAAATTATTGAGAATACAATTAATAATAATGGTCAATATGGTATTACTTTAGAGAGTAGCACTAACATTCAAATTTTGGAGAATACAATTAATTTCAATGGAATTGGTGTATTTTTAATCGATAGCTCTCATAATACAATTTCAGATAATAATGTAAGCCATAACAATATATGTGGTTTTAATTTAACATCTTCTATTGATAACGACATTATTGGAAATAATATTAGTTTTAATATTCAACATGGAATCTTTTTGAATTATAGCGATTCCAATACAATCGTAGGAAACAATACGATATATAGCAATGGCAGAAATGGAATTTATTTTATTTTCAGCAATAACAATGAAATTTTTAATAATACTATATATTTCAATGACGAGCATGGAATCTTCATGTTTGAAAGTAATTTAAATATCGTCTCTAACAATACCATTAACGAGAATGACGAATTAAATTACGCAGGTATTTGTATAAAAACAAGTAACTCTACGATAATTAAATACAATAACATATATAACAACTATTTTGGAATCTTTTTGGAAGATGGAAGCATTACAAACAGCATCACCAGAAATAATATAAAGGGTAATCACCACGGAATATATTTAAAAATAAATTGTATTAATAACACTCTATATGGAAATAATGCGAGTCTAAATAGTGTATACGGTATATTATTAGAAACCAGTAATAACAATTCCATAGTGGAAAATATTGGCTATAGTAATGATTGCGGAATATATTTACTTACCAGTAATTACAATAACATCACGAATAATTATTTCGATTACAATAATATTTGTGGCATTAATTTAACTGCTTCCGTTTATAACAATATCACGGGTAACAGCGCAACCTTCAATGACGAAGGGATATGTCTCATTTCTGGGGCGGACAACAATTTTATATCAGGAAACACGATTCAAAATACTACTTCAATAGGAATTCATATTTATAATAGCGACAGTAACACGATAACAGAGAATTTCATCAAGAAAAATTTAATATTTGGAGCAAGAGTCGAACAAGTATCAAGCCAAAATCTTTTTTATTGCAACAATTTTTCATCCAACGGTTGGCATGCTTTAGATTCTGGAAATAACAATTATTGGAATAACTCCGTAATTGGCAACTATTGGGATAATTATACCGGTAAAGATGCGAACGACGATGGAATCGGAGATACAGGATATAGGGTTAATTATACAAATGGTTACGACTATAAACCGAAATGGTGGGACGCTCCAGTCATTTCTCTTGTGGACCCTACTCAATACGATTTATTTGGAGTGTTTGCTCCAAATTTCACCCTTCTAATTTTAGAAGGTGTACCAGACACCCAATGGTATACTTTAGAGTATTTAAGTGTAATATCAACCAAGTATTTCTTTATCAATAACAGGTCCATCGATCCTGATGGTTGGATTAATTGCGGAAATGGTACCATCACGTTAGAATTTATTGTTAACGATTCGAGAGGATGGACTTCTGATCCTGTTTCAATAATTATTAGAAAAGACATAATAGCACCTTCAATTTATTGTATTTCTCCTTACGAAAATCAGTTAGTCGGGGTTAAGGTTATAGATTTTTTCGTCAGAATTAACGATTCAAATCTTGACACAATGTGGTATTCTCTAAATAGAGATGTTAATACTACATTTACTGTAAATGGTACTTTTGATTTGACACAATGGAGTCATTTGCCAAATGGAACTATTACAATTGCTTTCTATGCTAACGATACTGTCTCTAATAACGCGTCCTTAATCTTCAATATTCGAATCGATATTTTCATTCCCAGAATTATCATTAATTTGCCTAATAATAATACGCTATGGGACGTGGCCCCTCCAATTAATTTAACAGTATATGGGTCTAGAGTCGATAAAATTTGGTATACTATTACTGGAAATTCTTCGAGAAATTTTCTTGGCAATAATAGCCAAGTTCTACTAAATCAATCCATGTGGAACAATTTAATTGAGGGATGGTTTCATATATATTTTTTTGCTAATAATTCCGTGAATAATATTAACGATACTTTGGTTCTATTCTTATCTAAAGACACATTGGGCCCTATCATAACCATTTTATATCCATACCAGCGTGAATCCCTTAGGAGGGATCCTTCCCCGGATTATACAATCACCATAGCGGAACCCAATTTAAATACAACTTGGTACATAATTGCCAGTGGATCTGATAAACATATCATATCAAGCAATACTGGAAGATTTAGTACTGGTAGTTGGCGAGCGATATGGGATTCTTTATCTGATGGAGATTTAATTGTTATCACTTTTTACGCAAACGATTCTCTGGGTCACGTGGGATCCGCGTCTGTCACTGTTGTGAAATGGACACCATCAGCATCAAAGCCAGCTGTCACTGAAGATGATAGCGAGGTTATTCTTGTTGAGGAAAATTGGCTTCCCCTTGTATTCATGGGCATATTCGGTATCTCGGTTTTTACAGCGGCCCTTGTATCAAAAAAAAAACTGACAGAAGAAGAACTCGTTGTAGTCGAAAAAATGTCGAAAGGAAAACTTAAACTGTCTGCAATTACAAAAGAAACATATTTCTTAGTATTAGATACACATAATAAGAAAAGAACTAATATAAAATTGTTTCTTTTTGCTTTTTTCCAGGTTATGCTTGGAATAATTTTATTCTTGGTTCTTTCCTGGCTGAATTACGTTAATGAAATTAGTATTTTATCGATTATTCTAATTGAAATGCTTTTATCAATTTATCTCTTACATCTGATTAATAAAATATACATGAAAGAAAAGAAATTATCGTTCAAGAAGAAATCTTATTCTTACAATATCATTGGCTTATATCTTGGGACTTCATTGTTATATATATTATTATTCCTATTATATTTTGGAATCTACGAGAGTATTTTATCCTCTCAAATAATAATTTGCTCAATCGTTATAGTAGGACAATTTTTTGTAGTCTTTATAAATAGATCCATTAATTACATTCGAGCGTCGTCTTGGATCTTAATGATGTTGTTTGCTACTCTTTATTTAATTGAGGAAGAACTGAATTTTTCTCACATATTATTAGGTTTATTAGTTCTTGGTCCAATGCTAGAATTTTTATATTTATCTAAATCTTTGGACTTCAGTCGTTATTATAACATGAAACCCATACTAAGTAGCCCTAATAGCCTTTACGGTGTAATGAGGCCTTACTACAAGTATATCTGGTTAACTATATCAATATTATCCTCCGTTACTCTATATTTCATTACTACATTGTATTATGACTGGATTTGGTATCGTGCGTTACTCATGAGCCTTGCTCTTTTCTTTTTACTTACCGCTTTTATATTACTTGAAAAACCAAAAGGTCTTGGTTGGGCAAAAAATTTGAAGATTGTAATATTTACGCTTATATGGTGTGCATTGATAATATTATCATTTTATGTCAGAACCGTTTACAATTATACAATTTTAATACCGGTTCTAATTGTAGAAATATTTCTACTCATTATTTTTGGGGCGAAAGTGTTACTATCTAATTGGCGTAAAAAAATAAAAGAAAAACTATCAATTAAGAAAAAATTTTTCGTTATTGGTATATCAATATTTTTACTTACAATAATAGCCTTAATAGGATGGTCATTAATAATAGGAAAATCAATTTTATCAATTCCATTCACGCTACTCATGCCAATTCTAATCGTTGAGTTTTTATCTCTTATAGTTGCGGGAGCAGAAATATTATTACCTATACTACGACAAAAAAAGAAGGAAAAGATTCCGAATAAAGATAAAATCTATCTTTTTATAACTAGTGTATCATTACTTGCTCTATTAGGATTAATAGGATGGTTAACTTTCTTGGAGCCAGTATCAAATCCTATTGTATTAACCATGCTCATACCAATTCTTGTAATAGAATTAATATCAATAATACTAGCCGGAAAAACAATATTAAAGCTTATTAATCGTAAAGAAAAGAGGAAAGAATTCTTAATAGATGGATCATATTTCATTTTGTTGGCATGGTTATTGTTATTCACGATTATAGGAATAATAGGATGGATAATATTATTTGGTTTATCCTCTTCTTCGTTAATAATTACAATTCTCATTTCGATTCTAATGATCGAGATCATGTCTATTTTAATAGTTGGTATACGACGATATAATTTTAAAAAATATCCAAAAAAAACCGACAGGCATAGAATTAAGAAGTATGTAGCGATTTTTTTAACTGTAGTAATAATATTAGCGATTATTGGAATATGGATGGGTATATTATTAAGATTAATAATTTTAAAAATATAAATAGAGGAAATAAAATTCAAAATTTAAAAAAAAGATATTAAAAATCAAAATTTATATGGTGAAATTATAATGAGTCAACAAATTGAAGAAATTATCTCGAAAAATAAAAAATTGTTTCGTGGATTTCAAAGAGATATTGAAGAATATCTCTTGAAATACTATGAAAGAAATTTTCAAAGACAAAAAGTCTTAAAAGTAGAAAGAATAGATGCAACTGAGAGAATTAAGAAAAGTGGATTCAATAAAAACTTGAGCTCTTGGAGAAATATTTATCAAAACGTCATTATAAGCAATTGTTTCATAGAAAATGACGAACAACGACGATACGACTATAAATTTCATTTTACGAAAGAAATTTTAGACGAAGCAACCATTGAACGAATCGAAGAAGGACTGAAGGAGTGCGATAGTCTGAATTTTAATTTTAATTTCGACGACGCTCTCGCAAAAATCGACGATATGCTTGAATCCATTCGCAAGAAAAAAGACGATGTTTTCAACAAAATATTAAACGATAAGCGAGTAGAGATCCTCAAGGCTAAAAATAAAAACGATAAGGAACTGGAAAGACTTAAAAAACTTGAAGAAAAAATTAAAATTGATGTGAAATATGATGATTTAAAGGCAATTATAGCCGATTGCGAAAAAATCATCCCTCTTGCTAAAACATTAAGAAAAAGAGATTTAGTAAAGAAATACTCAGACCTCTTAGAGAAAACTAAGAAGAGAATTGCAGACCAAATAACTCTTGAAAAGAAATTATCAGAAGAAGAGAAAAAAGCTCTTGAAGAGAAAAGGGCTTTAGAAAAGCAAAAAGCACTAGAAGAAAAACAAGCACTTAAGGAGAAAAGAGCGTTAGAAAAAGTAAAAGCGTTAGAAGAGAAAGAAGCTATTGGAGCTCAAAAGGTTAATGCAAGAGAAAAGAATTTAGAAGAAAAACAAGCTCTTAAAGAGAAAAAAAAATTAGCGAAACAAAAAGCTCAAGATGAGAAAAATGCTTTAAAAGAAAAGAAGAGATTGGAGAAACAAAAAGCTCTAGAAGAAAAGAAAGCTCTTGAAGCACAGGAAAAGGCACGATTATTGGAAGAGAAAAAGGTGCGGGACGAGCAAGAAGCGTTAGAAAAACAGAAAGCGTTAGAAAAACAAAGAAGACAGGAAGAAAAAAGGGCTCGCAGAGAACAACAAGCATGGGAACCAAGAATAAAAAAAATTAAAATTATATGCTATTTAGGTGCAATATTAATGATCATTAGTGCTATAGCAAATATTTCGCTAGTATTTACTACAATATACAGAAATATAATAGTTACTATTACTGGAGAATCATCAGAGACATTTTTTATATTCCTGTATTGTAACGGTTGCATAAGCATGCTCGGAGGAATTTTAGTAATTTTTGGGTCAATAGAAATGCAAGAAGAGTTGATTGGATTTGGAATAGCTACATATTTATTGGGTTCAGTAATGTTTTTATTGGTTGGAATATGGGCGGGGTATTTATGCGGAGATCTTTATATTTCAATAATTATTTACGCTATAATATCTTTTAGCATTGGTTTCATTGGAGTTTTACTGGCAATTTCTTCTAAAAAAAGAATTGAACGAATAAAGAACGAATACATGGAAGAACAGTTGTTAACAATGGAAATAACTGAAAGTTCAACAGAAATAAGCACAACTCCAGCATTTAAAACTTCAAAGAATGAAGAAGATGAATTAATGAAATACTACGAGCTAGAAACGGGGAAAAAGGCGATATGGCGGGGAAATCCGACTAAGGGCTATTTATACTGGAAAAAAGGTAAGCTTTTTTGATAGTATATACAACACTTTCTATAAAAAGGGACAAACTTGGACGGTTTGTCACAACCCGTCGATAGCAGAAACGGGGACCAATGCGTGAACGTGAACTTGTTTTAGGATCAATAACGCGCAGACTCGGGCGGCATTCAAGTGTCGATTGCCGCTCCAGCCGCACTCTGAACAAATCACGTCGTCATAGCAAACTTCTTGAACGAGCGTTCTCTTCATCATTCCAGTGCCGTGAAAGCAATCTCCACAGATTTGGCTCGTATAGGGGGAGATTAATTCGACCGACTCGTAATGGGGTAGAAAACCTTGCGCTTTTAAATCTTCCGCCAAGGTCTTGCCATCGATTCTGACAAGTTTAGATACTGGAACGGCGGCTGGAACGATATAGGATTAGTTGATGATGATGATACTTGGTATCACGTGCGAATCGATTTCGAATGCACCTCTGGAGGGTATCAAGGTCTTTCTCAATACGATTGGCACATGTACGTAAATGGAGATCATTACGTATTTTAACGATTAGTTATTCTGATTCTAATTTTCTGATATCCGAACGGTATCCGTGAACTTCTTCAGGAAGTCCCTTGCCTTTTACTAGAACTCCCACAATGGGCGAACCATCTTTTTTATAAGTCACTTCGAGCACATAGTCCTTGAATCTTAGGAGTATTGCACCCTTCTTCAAGTTGGCAGTTTCTTGGTAAGCCTTTAATGCCCCCACAACGTTTATTAACAGGGGTAGTTCAGATGTAAATTTTTCTTCTTCTTTTTTTACTGGATTGAACTTGATTTTCATCTTGTTATAAATACCAATTTCTTCCACCTTTTGTGGACTTCCTTTCTCTTCTTTTATTAAGAACAAGGTTATTGGCATATAGCCTGAAAAGTGAGATTTTGACGCTTTTAGACGACTTAATTCTGCTATTAGCTTATCGGTAGTATATCCTTTATCTTTAAGTCTATCCGTGAAATAATCCGCTATTTTTTGTGGATGATTACTTAAATTCAATTCTTTATTAGTGATTTTTAATATGGTATCTCGTGTGACCTCTAGCAATATACTAATAGGAAGTTTGTTACTTGATATTTTACTGAAAGGGGTTTCGACAAATAACCTCCCTTGATCTCTATAACTCTTCCCATTTTCATCCGCGACTTCCATCACCCTCACTTCGATCTCATTAACGAAGGCAAAGCCATAGAAATCAGACGATCTTTCTATATTTTCTCTTGAATGCATTGCAAAGGAATCAATAGCGTGTAAAAAACCTGACATCAAAACTGTTTCATCGCGGTTAGCTATATTTGTCAAGCTAAATACGGGTAAACCATTGAATGTAACATAAACTCCTATTCTTTCTCCCAATTCCATTTTAGCTAACTGAATTTCTATTATCTCAATAACTCTGTTTTGTTTTAAAAACTTTCTTTTAAAATATGCTCTTATTTATGCATTAAGGTAGGATAATATTTAAGTTTAAATTTTATATTTAGGACATTCATGCACTGTCATTTTAATGATTCGTCAGATGAAGAAGAAGAACAAGAAGAAAACTTTCAAGTTATATTTACCATCTTAAATTTTTTATATAGTCAGCGTTTAAAGAGCAATTAAAAATCAAATGGAACTTGATAAGAAACAAGCCCTAAAAGAACAAAAAGCAATAGAAAAACTAAAAGCACAGGATGAGAAACTGATTCGTGAAGCACTTAATAGAGAAGAAATGCTTAAAAAGAAAAAGGCTCGCGACGAACAAAGAGCCATTAAAAAAGAGTTAAAAGACCAAAGAGCATTAGAAAAGCAAAAAGCACGAGAGGAGAAAAACGCTCGTAAAGCACTAATAAAAGAAAAAGCGTTAGAAGAGAAAAAAACTCGAGACGAACAATTAGCGATCGAAAGGGCAAATGTACAGGAAGAAAAACAGGTTTTAAAAGAACAGAAAGCGTTAGAAAATCAAAAAGCGCTCGAGGAGAAACAAGCTCGTAAAGCTCAAGCAGCTATAGAAAAAGCAAAGACATTGGAAGAGAGGAGAGCCCTTAAAGCGTTAGATAAGGGAGATACGAAGAAAAAACAGATTATATGCATTTTAGGCGGAGCATTAATGATATTTAGTTCAATAGCAAACATCTTGCTTTTATTTACCACGATTTACGGTAATATTACAATTACATCAGGTGCAGAATCAGCAGATACTTTTTTCATATTCCTTTATGTCAATGGATACATATGTTTGGTCGGAGGGGTGTTGGTAATATTAGGAACAGTTGAGATCCAAAAACCTTTAATAATATTTGGGATTGTTATTGATCTAATTGGCGCAGTAATGTTTTTACTTGTTGGATTCTGGGCGGCATCGTTATGTGGAGATTTCATGATTGTCATTATAGGATTTGCTTGTATATTCTTTGGCATTAATATGCTTGGCGTCTTACTTTCTTTTTATTCTCAGAAGAACTTGGAAGTAAGTAAGGGAGATCTTCTAAAAACTAAGATCTCCATGAATGTTTATGACGAATATAACACCTAAATCTTAAAATTTTTATTTTTTTCTTTATCTTTTTTTTTTTATTTTCTTATATAATTCCTTCTTTTTTCTATCTTTCATTTTAATTATATATTCACCTTTAATGCTTTAATTTTGAATGTTTAATCGAATTAGAGAGAATATATAGATTCTTTTGATAAGTTGGTATTAAATAAGCATTAATGGAGTGATCTCTTAAATTTCCCCCTATTTTAAAAATGTCAAATTCATTATTGACGACATACATGACTTGTCAAAAAAGAAGAAGACAAAAACTTCTGAAAAATAGCAATTTTTGTGACATTTTTTAGTGTTGACAATTTGTGGGCAGTAATTATTTAATGTCAAATTCATTACTGATTTCGTGACATTTTTTGATTACTGATAACAATATAAATAGTAAATTTTTTAAATATTTGTGAGAATTTTCTATTAAACAATCTTTTACAACGCAAGATTTAAAATGTCGTTAAAAATTAAAGGCGAATGGTTTCTCGACGATCATGGTCGAACTGTTCATTTAAGAGGAGTAAATTTAGGAGCAAGCACGAAAGTACCTCTTACTCCGAACGGTGCTACTCACATTAAAACAGATTTTAGCGACCATGAAAGTGTATCTTTTGTTGGTCGTCCGTTTCCATTAAAAGAAGCAAACGAGCATTTTAAGCGTTTAAAGCAATGGGGTTTTAACTGTTTAAGGTTTTTAGTAACATGGGAAGCAATCGAACATTCTGGTCCTGGAAAATACGATATAGAATATTTAGATTATATTGAAGAAGTTTTAAAAATTGCTGAAGGCCATGGTTTTTACAGCATTATAGAACCTCATCAAGACGTTTGGAGTAGGATGACGGGAGGAAGTGGAGCGCCAGGCTGGACTTTTGAGAAGGTGGGTTTAGATTTCACGAAATTCAACGCTGCTGGAGCGGCACTTGTAATGCAATATCATTACGATCCTACGGATCCATCAAAATTTCCTCTAATGCATTGGACTAATAATTTAATTAGACTTCCTAATAGAGTAATGTGGACATTATTTTTTGGAGGAAACGATTTTGCACCTTCTTGCAAAGTTGACGGAATAAATGCGCAAGATTATTTGTTAAACCATTATTTTAATGCACTCAAGCAAGTAGCTTTACGAGTTAAAGATAATAATAATGTAATTGGATTTGATAACTTAAATGAGCCAAGTTCAGGTTTTATTGAGTTAAAGGTTGATGGAAGTGGATTTGATTTTTCCGATACGATGGGCCATGCTTTTACACCGATAGACGCAATGGTTACTGGAGCAGGATATCCTAGAATAATCGGATATAGAGAATTAAAGAGGTTTGGGATTAAACAAACAAGGAAAGATGAAATAAACAAAAATAAAGTCTCGTGCTGGCTTGAAGGATTTGAATCGATTTGGAAAAAAGAAGGTGTTTGGGAAATGGAGGATAATGGAAACCCGACTATTCTAAAAAACGATTATTTCGTCGAAAAAGAAGGGAAAAAGGTGGATTTTTATCGAGATTATTTTTCTCCATTTATCACTAAATACGCTGAAGCCATAAGAACTATAATTCCTGAGGCCCAAATTTTTTTTCATGGTCCTGGAGAAGACATGTTAAGCGGAAAAGAATTATTGTTTAATGTGCCTGATAATGTTGTGAATGCAGCACACTGGTACGACGGACCAACAGTGGGAACAAGGCGAGCCATGCTAAAAGCTAGTTTTGATGTGATGACAGGTAAACCAGTCATGGGCAAGCAAAAAGTTCAGAAAATGTTTATTCGTCAATTAAGCACGATTAAGAACTTTTCGAAAGCAATACATGGAGGTATTCCAACGTTTATAGGCGAATTTGGATTACCTTATGATCTTGGTAAAAGAGCGGCCTATGAAAAATTCAAGACTGAACCGGATACAGCTTGGGACATACACGTAAAAGCCCTTAACATGTATTATAACGCTTTAGATGCAAACCTGTTGCATTCAACTCAGTGGAATTACACTGCGGATAATACTAATGAATGGGGGGATCAATGGAATATAGAGGATTTGTCAATCTTCAGTAGGGATCAACAAATCGATCCAAATGATATAAATAGCGGTGGAAGAGCAATTAAGGGGTTTTGTAGACCTCGTTTTATTCATTGTGCGGGAATCCCTTTAAAGATGGAATTTAACGTTAAGGAAGGAACATTTAACTTCGAGTTTGATGGAGATTCGTCAATTACTTCACCTACAGTACTTTATGTTCCGAAAATACAATATCCTAACGGATATAAAATAAGCGTAACTGAAGGAGAGATTGATAACCTGGACGAAGAACAATTAGTTTTAATAAAAATATTGAAAGATGGGATTCATTCAGTTAGCATTTCTAAAGTATAAAGAAAAATGATATATTTTTTATTTATTTTTTATATTTTATTCTTACTTGTTTTATTTTTTGAGGAAATCCTTAAATTAAATAAAAACATTATCATTAATCATAAAAAACTCATTAATTGTGATTACTAATTTTTAACTAGAGTGATAATTGTGAAAGCGAGAGTTGTTACTTTTGGCGAGATCATGCTCAGGCTTTCGCCTCCAGGATTCAAGCGATTTTCTCAAGCACGATCGTTTGATGTGATATATGGTGGTGGCGAGGCGAATGTCGGAGTATCGTTAGCAAACTATGGAATCCCTGTAGATTACGTTACGAGGATTCCTAAAAATGACATCGGAAACGCTTGTATTCAATATATAAAACAATATGGTGTGAATACCGAGAAAATCGTAAGAGGTGGAGAACGGTTAGGAATATATTTTCTCGAAATTGGTGCGTCAGCCCGCGCCAGCAAAGTCATTTACGATCGTGCGAATTCAGCAATATCTACGGCCTTACCAGAAATGTTTGATTGGGAGAGTATATTTGAAGGCGTGAACTGGTTTCATTGGACTGGAATTACGCCAGCCATCTCTCAAAATCTGGCCGATATTTGTTTTGAGGCCGTTAAAGTCGCTAAGAGAAAGGGAGTTACGATTTCTTATGATCTTAATTTCAGAAGTAAATTATGGAAGTATGGAAAAGTACCCATGGAGATCATGCCAAAACTAGTAAGATACTGCGATATAGCAATTGGGAACGAGGAAGATGCCGATAAAGTTCTTAGTATTAAAGCACCGGATACGGATATCACCTCTGGAAAAATTGACGCTCAAAATTATAAACACGTTGTGGAAGAAATTATGAATCAATTTCCAAACTTAAAAATTGCTGCGATTACATTGAGAGGATCAGTTTCTGCCAGTCATAATACTTGGTCAGCAATTCTTCATGACAGAAATAGAATCTATATCGCACCTCAATATGATATAACTCACATTGTTGATCGTGTAGGAGGTGGCGATTCATTCGTGGCAGGATTGATTTATGGATTGCTAGAATTTGGCGACGATTTTCAGAAAGTTCTAAATTTTGCGGTTGCCGCTTCTTGCCTAAAACACACGATATTTGGAGATTTTAATTTAGTTACAGTTGATGAAGTTCTCAAATTAATGAGTGGAGATACATCTGGGCGTGTATCTCGATAAATTATCTCAATAAATTATAATAAGATTTAAAAAATTGAATTAAATTAATAGATTAGGGAGATTATAATGAAGAGTTTAATTATAACAGCAACAACTGCTAATTCATGGATTTATCCTGATGTTAAAAATTGGGCACAGAATATCGATGATTTAGTAGATGATGTTGTAAAATGTTATGAGGCAGGTGCTGCAGTTGCTCACGTACATCTTCCAAGAGGGCAAGAAGTTGAAGTTGTGAAAAGAATTCGAGAAAGATGTGATGTTATCATTCAAGCAGGGATGTCAAGTGAGTCCATTCCAAAAAGACAGGGTGATTTTAAATCAAAACCAGATATGATGTCAATCATTCTAAATCATCATGCCGAGACTTTTACTCAAATAAGTGTAAATGTATTACATCCTTTAGAAGAATTAGAAGAATATTG
>JAUXAJ010000201.1 GCA_030620005.1 Promethearchaeota archaeon
GAATATTCTGAATTGAAAAAAGAACTTTCTAACCATCTAGGGTTATCGAAGCAATAAAGAGAAGTAAGAAAAATATCGCTTTCTTGTACTTTATTAATTTTAATAGATGAAAACTCTTAACGCTAAATAGAAAAGGTATAAAGCCGCAATTATTGAAAAAAAAACTTTTAATTTTGTAAAACGGATGCGGTCTCCTTTTTTTTTATTTTTTTTAATTGTATATATATCAGGATCGTGATTTGCACCACACTCAACACATTTGAAATTTTGTGTTGCCTTTTCTTGAACAACAGAACCACCACATAGCACGCATTCCATTTTTTTCATTATATCACTTTATATATTTACAATTATTTTTTTCAAATAACTGCTTTTCTGTTAGGAGTTATAGACATCAAAGCTTTAATTTTTAATGAGAATTAAAGTTTTTTATTTTAGTTCAAAAAAATGATTCTTCATTAAAATTTTCTTTCATAGCTCAAGAAAAAATACTCTCCTTTTTTTTAAAAAAATGAGACCCTAAATAATTAAACTTTTTAAGCTTAAGGATATAAATATATCTTTAAAAGTACGATATTTATTGTGTCTATCGATCAAATCAGCAAGGAGAATACTCTATACAAAAGTATAGTCGTTTCTTCTATTGTAATAAGTGTAATCTCTCTTGGAATAATTGGGTTTTTAGGCCATTTTATATGGATAGGGCCGAGATGTACGACCTGTTTTTTCCACTTCAATATAGATTATCGATTAGGCGATAAAGAAGTAGAAGACAGGATAATTAGGGAACCATATTTCAGGCTGTTGAAATTATATGAAAAACACCCTAATTGGGATTTTACGGTAGAATGTCAAGCAGAAATGATATTACAAATTTACAATAATAAGGAGTACGAAGAAATAGAAAAACTTACTGATAAATTGTTGGAACGCAATCAAATGGAATTGATGTGCGTGCTTCAGTTTAGCCAATTGTTCTATGCATATCCATCTGATGTTTTTGAGTTAAATTTAAAACATGCTAATGAGACCCTGAAAACAGCCGGAATCCTTAATAAGAGGAGTAATTGTATTCTATTTCAAGAGGGCCAATACGCATATGGATTAGGAACCCTATTGAATAGTCCATACGCAGGAAATGTTGATACTGTTCTTGTTTCTGCCCAACAAATTAAGGATTTTCAAAGATCAGGATATTCTGGAGGAAATTATCCTGTCTACATGCTAAAAAATTATGAGACGGGAAAAACAATAAAATTATTGCAATATGATTATTTACCTCAGTGGGAAGCGGGTTATTTCCATTCATGGAATTATTTATTTGACGCAGAACTGGCTTTTGAAGATGAGGACGCTGATGAAGAATTTACAGTATCGGAAGAAAAAATCAAAGCCTACGAACAAGAGCTATTGATGCTTGAACGACAAGGAAATGTATTCTTTACTTGTTCCGAATGGGTTGCGCATTGTAAGAGAAAGAACGCTATAGGGTCATTAGATTATTACATGCCTGAATGTAATTGGACCCCTACAAATTATAACTCGAGTTATACTTGGGCAGCAAATAACAAGGGTTCGGCAGACGACGGAGAAATACTGGCAAATAACTATCGATGTAGACAAATTATCTTGGCAACAAGAATAATTTATGAAAAGTATAAACGGTATTTGGGAACAGGAAACAAGACACTAATCGAGGCAAGGCTTAAAAATGCCGAAAGGTTGTGGTTACAAGCAACATGTTCTGATTCTACCGGATTAACTCCTAGGGCTTTAGAAAGGATTACTGCAGAAGGAAATGTATTATCGGCTCAAAAAAAGTGCGCCCAAATTCTTCAAATAATTGCAGAAAACGTTGCCACGGTTAATGTATCGAGACTTCAAGTTGATTTAAAAACGAAAAAAATTTATAAAAATTCTAGTAATTTTATCTCGCTTGTACGAATAGCGAAAAGTGGCTTGACACTAGCAGATTTACCTGTTAATGTGGATTTGTTTTCAAATTTCAATGATAATGACTATCTAGACCCTCATTTTTCTGTTTCGTTGGTAAATTATGATTCATTGGATGCTACTATAGATAGGGAGTCATTTAATTTGTTTAAACTGGATGTAATTTTTGAGGGAACACACGATTGGGCAGATGACTCAATTCACTCTATTTGCGTGAAATTTAGTCTTGAAAACAAGGAGAATGCTTTTCGAGAAATTGTCTATTCTCCTTCGTTACTAGAGAGTGAAACAAAAAGAATGATTCGAGATGATTACATTCACGATCCATTATATATTTTCTTGCCTTTAAGTAATGGGATGATATTCATACCTAATAAGGGCACAAATTCTCGAGGGATTGCCATTGTAAAGGATGTGACGGTGAGACATACGTGTTGGCTTTGGGAGATGGACCATGTTGAAATCTTGGAGACAAATGGATTACATTTAGACGCTCATCATCGTGTATATATTCTTGAAAACGTGACAATTGACAGGGCATTAAATTTTGCGAATCGAATTAATGTTCATCCTCCTTGGATCGTTAGTAAAGACGCTTCTTTAATACAAGGAAATGAAGTATATAATGATTACGAGAAAATGAAAAATAAATTATCATAAAAATGAGCTAAGGGAAAAAGGTGAAGATTTAGAGTTGTCAGACGATCAAAATGGAAGTGGAACTGAATTTGAGAAAAACCCATTTAATATCAACGAAAATATGAAATCGGATTCCAAGAAATTTCACGGGATGAGAACTTTATCATTTCTTTTTAAGAATTTTGAAAATAAAACAAGCTTCATGATTTATTTTAGCACTAGTTTATATCTTATCTGCGTGGGTCTATTTATTAAATTTTTAATGGCCATTCTAATTAGTTTACCCATAATAATGATTTATCCTTACATTAACCCTTTATTGCTAGAAATTTTAACCATTATGGCTTTAGCTTTTATATTATTAGGTATAACCACTGGAGTCTTTCCCGTATTTAAACAAAATATCATGAAAAATAAACTCGCAATGCAAATTATCATTGTAATTCTTAAAATTAGTGCCATCACGACAATGGTATTAATTCCAATTGGAGTCTTTCTCGGCAAGGGTTTATATAGTGAATTGAGCATGAATAACTCACATGAGAGAAATGAAAATAAGAACATTGAAAAAGAAGCTACCAAACCAAGATTTTTTCTACAGTTTAGTGCAGGTTTTGTTCATGTCCTCTTTGGAGGCCTCATTATATCCTGGTTTCCTTCGCTTTATTTAGCGGGGCTGAATTTACTATTTCCATATATCAATTATCAACTGTTCGTTTTTATAACCATAATTGGATGGACCAGTTTTTTAACTGGTTTACTTTTAACATTTTGCTCCATATGGTTGAAAAAATTAAAAATGAATGAGACAATTGTTAAAAGAAAGCGTTTAACAAAAATTCTTAATAAAATTACTTTTATTTCTTCAATATTTATGACATTAATTTTTCCACTAGGAACTTTTTTTGGTCTTATTATCATTCAAGAGTCATGGAGAATTAAACCTAAAAAGAGTAAAGATTAATATTTCACTTTTTTGTAAATACTATCTTTATCTTTTTTCATGTTCTCTTCTTGGAAGAAAAATAATATAAGGAGAAAACCTACTAGAATATTTAATTTATCTATCTTTAAAAATTTTAAATCAAATAATAAAATTAATGATTAACATGGTTATTCAACCTTCAAAAGAGTTAAATTCTGAAAAATCGACTAATCTCTTAAAAAATGGCAATAATATTGATGAAAACGGCAAAAAAAAGCATGAAAGAGTTAAAAAGGTGATTCTGAATGTATTAAAAAATCACGATCTTGACGTTAGAGATCTCACGATTACTTCAGACGGAAAATATTTAATATCGTGCTCTGAGGGTTGGCAAAATGAATCCCCAAAGATAAATGTATGGCGCATGGAAAACATTTTAGAAGGTGGTGTCGAACCCGATGCAATTCTTGAAATTGAAGGTGAAACAAATAAAGAGAACCTAATTAGTAATTGGCTCTTATGCGTCGATGCATTAATAACTAAAATTAACAATGTAGAAAAATGGATTGTTTGTGCGGGTGGTATTAATGGAAATATTTACATGTGGAGCGGTGGAATTGATGAAACTACTAAACAATGGATTTTTAAAGATACGAGTTTCAAGATCTTCTCAGAAAAAAGCGAGAATAATAACGAATTTTCAAACGCAATTTTTACCATTAAAATCTTGAAAAGCATTGAGAAAAACAACAAATTTCACATTTATTTTGTATCTAATAATATCCGAACAATATATAAAGAAAAGACAGGGGATAATTCACTCAAGGAGTTAACCGTTACATTAGACAAATCCGGTACTATTCTTGATAAGAGCCTCATTAGATTACTTGGAACCAAACAAGATGAGTGGATTTTAACAATTGATATATACGCCGAAGATCAAGAACGTGGTAGAAGACGTTTTTTAGTTTCTGGTACAAAAAATGGGACAATTAAGAAATGGGATTTAGAAGCAGAAACTAGTGTTGAGCCTATAACAATTGGAAGCCATAAGGATTCTGTATCTTGCGTAAAGATATTTAAAAAAGGCACGAGAGTTGCGTCCGGATGTTTGGATAGTAGTATACGGATATGGAACATTGAGAATGCAACTAATTCTATTCTTGAAAATGAATTCATGGGTCATGAAGACGAAGTAGTATCGTTAGCAATCGAAAAAAACGATAATATTTTAATATCCGCATCAAAAGATAACACAATTAAAATTTGGGAAATAAATCTTGGCATATGGATAAGAAATATTGATGTGGACTATTATTGTAATGAGTACGATAAAAAGAGAGCAAAAGAGGATGGAAAAGAGAAAAAAAGCATCGAAAGAGGATTAGATTTCTTAAGGGATATATTAATTTCTCCTAATAATAGACACATTATCGCTACAAAGAAAAATAGAATCATCTTACTGAGAAATTTTGGAGTTATTTGGCATTTTGCCCAGCAATTAAAATTTATTAGAACAGCAGATAAAGACCTCTATCAAAAGATTTATGGAGATAATTTAAGACAAATTTCAAAAAATAGCGATGAAGACATAAGATCATTAGAAAATTTGTTTGCTATCTTGAAAAAACGGTTAAAAAAGGCAACCCAAATAAAATTAGCACATAAGATTAATTTAGAAAAGGAAAAAACATTTGAATATAATCCCCGGGATTTAGATACATTTTTCATACCTGCCTTTGTTAGATTTGAAATGGAACAAGAAAACCAGATTAGTACCATCGCAAGTAAACACCAAAAGGAATACACTGCAGCCGTAAGAACTAAATATGATGCTTATTGGTATAGCGTTAAAAATTTATTTTTCAAGCTACCTGACTTACCCTGGAAGTTTAGGTTTTTTATTACAACAAACGGTGATGAAAATATTAAAGACGCCAAATTTGTAGAAATAACTGACCCCAAACACTTAGATGATTCTGCTTATATTGTTCTCAAAGATCGAGGCCAATCTCAAGTGCGATTTTTAATGGTTTTAGATAATATTCCAACAAGTTTTATCCCCTTGATAAATAATATAACTATTGATATAGAAGATGATCGTGGAGATAAAGATTCTTTAGTTTTCTCCGACTGGACATTTTCGTATGATTTTATTAATATTTTGACGAACCCACGCGAGTCAGAAGAATCGAAACCATTAAATCAACTATATCCTATTTTCTATTCTTATTGTACTTTTAAATTGGACGAAGGATATAGTACAGAAGATTATGCAAATATTTTTATTCGAAAGATTTCATTAGAGTTCAATCAAAATTTAAATCCACTAGAAAAAACTGAGGAAAACCTTGAAAACATTAAAATTTTTGAAGCATTGAGAAATAATTTTTTATATCCCATTACACCAAAAATCCAAGTTCAAATTGGTAAGGGAATAATTTCTTCAGCAGGTAAAGTAATTGACGATTATCTTTCGAGATTAATTTTACTCGAATTTATCTTCACATTAATGGATGTTTTAATAATAGTATTATTTCCAGATGCTTTAGATACACTTTTAGGAATGGTCTTTTTTGGAACTGGTATTATTGGAATGATTATAATTATTGTGACATTCATTTTAATGTTAAAAAAATAAATCAAAAAATCTAAAAGAAGAAAAAAAAAATTTGAAAAAAAAGAATAAAAATAAATAAAAGATAATTAGGTAGGAAATTAAAAATGACAATTGATTTAAAAACTGAAAGAATAAAAGAAATTGAGAGACCTACTCTATACATCATGATAACAACATCCCTTCAGAACGATTTTCTTGAGCAAATAGATGAAAATATAAATGAAGAATTTGAAGGGGATTTGAAACTTAATTACGAAGATTGCCAAAAATTTTGGATTCAATACTTTCGAGAAAAGTCAATAGATGTTAGCGCTTCTAATGTTGACGATTTCATCAAATGGGCAAAAAAAATAGTTAAAGAGAGCACTCGCCAAGAACTTACAGTATCATACCTTAAAATACTTGAAAAATACAAGCATAGAGTCCATATCAATCATGAAGAAACAAAACGATTATGGGATGGAGGATTTTATCAATTCATTTTAGATTTAATGGAAAAAGGCTATAAAGCCAATAACAACGAAAAGAGTAACGAGGAATACCAATTTATTCATCAAAGAGACTGGCATGACTCAACAGACTTAGATCAGAAACCAGAGTTAGATCTTTTTGGAATTCACTGCCTTAAAGGAACCTATGGCGCAAAATTTGTCTCACCTTTAGAGGAATCAATAAAAAAATACCAAGACTTCAACTTAATAATAAATTCTAATAGTCTTAGTTCTTTCACGGACACTAATCTTAGCTCAGTATTAGACACTTTAATTGAGAATGCCGGGAACTCAAAGGAAAACGTAAAAATTGGAATTTTTGGATTAATAACGAATGTAAAAATACAGTTGCTAACTTTCGAACTCATGGTAATTCATAAATTTAAAAATGTTTATGTCTGCAAAGATTTTTGCGCTGGCTTTAACAAACAGGGTCATTTTCTCGGAAACTATTATATAAGTAATATTTTAGGGGCTGCAGTAGTGGATCAGAAACAGTTCAGAAAGATATTCAATATTTAAAATAAGCAGTTAAAAAAAAATTCATATCTAATTTTTTTAATTTTCAAATTCTTTAGTAATTAAAATGAAAATCTTTAAACATTTACCTAAATTTAAAGAATTTTTGGGAGAGTTAAACGATAACAAATCACGTCAAGCAGAGTTTTTTAATAGCTGTTGAATCTTTTGCTTTAATTTCCTTACATTGATTTTTTTTAAGGCAGAGAACTCTAAATAAGGATTCATATTCTGATTTTCATTAGTAAAATCGTCTAAATGGATTATATTTAAACCGTAATCCCTTGCTGAATTGATAAAAAGGTTAATAATTCTTTTTTTATCAAAATTAGAGATTTTATCAATTTTATTTATAATAACTAAAAGGGGAATTTTAAATTCGTCTAAGAATTTGATTAACTCAAAACTTAAAGGTATCGTCTCTTGGTTTTGAATAAAATACTTGTTTATCTCATCTTCAATTCTAAGAATATTAATTACTACCAAACCGAAGAAATAGTCACGATGGTGCTTCTCAATATGTGCAACTATTTGTTTTTTTACGTGGTTCTCCCGTCTACGACTTGAATGACGCATGTAACCAAATCCTGGAAGATCTACAATCTGATAGGGTAATTTGTCTTGCGAAAAAGGTTTTATTAATAAAGTGCTACCAGGACTTTTTCCAGTTTTTCCTTTAAATTTTTTGGGATTTGGTAAGAGTAATTTCGTTATTGAGCTTTTTCCAACGTTGGAATTTCCAATTATTAAAAGGGAAGGTTTTTCTTTCATTTTACAATAAAAATTATTTGAGTTTTTTAATTAAATATCGGAGAAATCATCCTTAAGAAAATCCGAGAACATTTTCTTTTTTTCATCTTCTTCAATTATTGGTCTCGTGCTTATAGGTTCTCCAGCTTCATTCAAGATTTTTTTTAAAACACCAATGTTCACGTTGATTTTAAATTTTCCACCACTCAAGTATCGGACTACTTGTTTATCGTTCAAATGTAATCTCAAAATGTACCCCAAACCAAAATAGAATTTATGTTCAGGGATGGGATCAATGGCGCTTTTACTCGTTTTTTCCTTTAAAACCTCGTGAAGCAACATTTTACTGGCAACATGATCCTCAACTTCAAACGTTAAATAATAGAGCACATGATACCAGATCTTGTCTCTCTTGATTCTTATGTAATTTAAAAAGCTTTCAGGCGTTATCCTTTCTTTTTCCTCTATTTTTTTCCTTATTAATAGTTCTTGTTTGATTCTATCTTCTAAGTCTTTCGAAATTTCTTGTTTTGGTTGGGTTCCACCTTCAGTATCCGAAGTTCTCGTTTTTTCTTCTTCTTTTACTTTAACTTCATCAATTGCTTCTTTCATCTCTTTTAATTCGTCGAAATCAATTTCGTCTAAATCCGAGAAATCCGTTAGCATCGCCTCCTTTAATTCAATATCTTCTTTAAATTTGGTATCATTTTCGTCAAGAATACCTTCATTTCCAATCTTTATTACTTTATTTATCGCGTCTTGCATTTCTTGAATTTCTTCCATGTCTAAATCATCTAAATCCGAAAAATCAGACTCAAGACTTTGAATTTCGCTTAAATAAGCTTTTAAATCGTGAATGTTCCCATTATTGTCATTATCTTCTTGCTTTTCGCTCATTATCACACCTTTGAGAATAAAGGACAAATCAATAAATCTTTTACTATAATAATAATTCTTTAATTCTATAAATGTTAACTTTCGATCAACAATTCAATTAAAGTTATTAAAATTAAAACGTTATTTCATTTCAACATGGATATAATTAATTTAGATAATTACAAAGGAATCATATTTGACTTGGATGGCGTTATTTACGACATTGTAGAAGCCATTAGAAAAGCCGTAGAAGATGGTGTTGAAAAATATAAGTTGAATCGGGCAAATGTTGACGATACTTTACAAGAAATTGCTCATTTAATCGAAGAGATTCAAAATTATCCAGTACCTAGGATACTTCTTCAATCATATGATCTCCTAAAAGTCGATTTTCTAAAAGGCTTGAGCTTTTTGAAAAAATTGCGAATAGCTATTTTTCTATTTAATCAGTTCAATAAATATAGAGAAGACTCAAAGATCTTCGAAGGAATAGACGAAATTATAGCAAAAATCTACAAAAAAAAAATAAAATTAGCGATATTAACAAATAATAAGAGCGCCTACGCAGAAGGAGTTTTAGAAAAATTTAATCTTGAAAAATATTTTGATATGATAATAGGTTTTAACGACGTATCTGAAGTAAAACCGAACCCAGAAGGGATTCTAAAAATTCTCGATAATTGGAATTTAGAGCCGTCTAAAGCAATATTCATAGGCGACATGACTACAGATATACAAGCAGGAAAAGCAGCTAATGTAAAAATGGTGTGCGTAGCAAGTGGACTTGCCCAAAAAGAATCTTTAATAAAACACAATCCAGATATTTTACTGGAAAATTGCGTTGATTTAAAGATTCTTTTCAATTTATAAATATTGAATGCAAATTTCATCAATTCCTTTAAAATAAAAAAATCCGGATATTCTTGTAGCATTTGCTCAAGAACGCCCCTATAATTTATCGTCGTCTCTTTTGTTAAAAAAAGGCGAACAAAATTGAGTTATCAAATAACCGTGTGCCCCATGAAGTTGAACTCCGTCAAATCCTGCCTTTTTAG
>JAUXAJ010000068.1 GCA_030620005.1 Promethearchaeota archaeon
GCAGGTAGTGGAAAAACAGTTCTTTTAATTGCGAGAGCGAGAATATTAGCTAAAAGACATCCTGATTGGAAGATTCTAATCTTGTGTTATAATAAATTACTGAAAAAACAAATTTTTAATATGCTCAATCCTCAAGATTACGATGCTGATATAACCATTAGTACATTTCACGGATGGGCAAGGAATTATATACTCAATGCTGACGATGAATTCTCTTCATTATACCACGAAGCTAATAAAAAAGCAAAGAAGGAAGATAAGAAAGATGACTTCTTTCAGGAATTTGTACCAAAAATCTTGAATCAGATGATAAAATCTCAGGAGGAAAATCAACTTATTTACGATGCGATCTTAATTGACGAAGCCCAAGATTTTGAGCAAATATGGTTTGAACCTATAATGCAACTATTAAACCCAGATACGAATTCATTATTGATTACTTGTGATGGGCTTCAAGGAATTTATGCTCGAGAAAGATTTACTTGGGCCAGTGTTGGAATCCAAGCAAGAGGACGGGTGAAAAAATTTGCAAAATCTTATCGCACACCCATAGAGATTGGTATTATAGCTCAAAAATCTCTCCCGAATTCGCTTCGAGATCTTTTGGACAAATATGACGAGTTTATATCAACCAAAGAATATTTTGGTAATCATGGCCTGGTTGAAATCATGCTTTCAAACACTCGAAATGAAGAATATGAAAAACTTGCTCAAAAAATCCTTCGATTAATAAAGCAACCACAGAACATTATTGTATTATTTAAATACAACATGGCGAAAATCAATTTTGATCATCCTTTTTTTAAACATCTAGCCAAATTTAATGTCAAATGGAAAGATTTGAAAAATTATAGTCCTGAAGTCCCGGGATTATTAGTTGGCACGATACACGGCTCTAAAGGTTTAGAATATGATACAATTATCATACCAGAAATAGATTCTTATAGAACTAATAGTGAGCGTCAATTATTATATGTAGGTATTACTCGTTCTCAAAGAAAACTGATATTAAGCGCTCATAAGCGCACCATGCTAATGAAGAGTTTTGAATCTTCTCAAGATTTAGACAGTAATTTTAAAAACGGGTCAGAATAGGTTTTACATTACAATTTAATAATGTAATATAGTGTTTTATTGATTTTACAAATAAATATTCAATTCCTCTCCAATCGAAAGAAACAGCGCTTAATATATTTTTCTCGTTGATTTTTGCTCATGGTAGATCTTGTATCATGCTCAATTTTAGATCTTTACTAATATTTAATTCAATTTTTCTTTAAACAGCTATTTTTTCTTTTTATGGACCGTATCTAAAATCAAAAGTATAGTTGCATCGAGGATAACCAGTACATCCTAAAAAATTTCCATACTTTCCTTTCCTTACTACCATTGATTTTCCGCATTTTGGACAATAAACTTTTTTCTTGCCTCGCCCTGAATTTAATTTAAGATTGAAAGCAAAATCACATTTCGGATAGCTAATGCAGCTTAAAAACTTACCGTATCTTCCATCTCGCACCACTAATCGACTATTACACCAGGAACACTTTAAATTATTGCCATTTTCATTTAAATCAAAAGTGTAATGGCATGTAGGGTATCCTGAACACCCTAAAAACTTCCCATATTTTCCTTTCCTTTCTCTTAATCTCCTCCCACAATCGGGACAGATTGTTGGAGTTTCCAATTCTTTTTTAACTAAATAATTAGACAATAAGTCTGGTATGATGTCGTTCCACATCACTAAAGCGTCAACAAATATTTTTTTAAGATATGGTTGTATATCATTTAAAAACATTGATATATTGTTTTCGATGGTAAATAAGTATAGGAATCTTTTACTTCGCGTGATAGCAACATAGAAAAGTCTTCTCTCTTCTTCAAAATGGTTTTGGGTTTTATACCTTTTAGCTAAGTCTAAAATTGAAGAATCCAAAATCTCACATGGGAAGCCATATAGCCCGGAGGTAACATCTATTACGATTAGATGTTCACTTTCAGAGCCTTTTGACGAATGAACGCTATAAAACCTTACTCCTCCGCTTTTGCGTTCAGTTGGAATGTCATTAGCTCCACACAGTATTTCTAATTCTTTTAGAATGTTATTAAATCTTGAAAGTACCATGATTTTATCGGGTTTAATTCCCTCAGCTATTAAAATCTTTATTAAATTGAAGACTTGCGGAATTTGGTGTCTAAAAGAATGTGAAAAACCTTTAGCTAATTCAAATACTAAAGGAGATTGTCCACGATCGTTATTTGAAAGGATTTCTTTTTTTATACGGGTTTTATTTTTAGATATTAAATCATTAGACATTTCAACGATTACTTGTGAGCTTCGATAATTTTGAGTAAGATTGGTGACTTCCGGACGAGGGAAATATTCTCTGAAATTTGTAAAAAATCTGACATCGCTTCCTGTAAATTGGTAAATACTTTGCCAATCGTCTCCCACGCAAAATAACTTAGTGTTCGAGCGTTCATTTACGAAACCTTTTATCATTTCTAACCTTTGATAAGATATATCTTGAAATTCGTCTATTAAAACATGGTCATAAATGTTAAGATATTTTTCAGGATTATATTTTACATTATCAACTGCTTCATTTATCATATCATTAAAATCTATTCTATCTTCGTTTGTTAGGTATTTTTGATAGTGGTTATCTCATGAATCGCTTCCCAAACTCATTATTTTTTTATATCTTTTTTTTATTAAATCCCATTTTGCTGGTAGTTACAAATTTTAACTAAGAAAAGTAGTTCCTATTAGTGATAGGTCTAAAGATCTATTTCGGATTCTGAGAATACGCTATTTTTCCTATTAAAGATAAAATATTTTTTCCATGAATTTTAAATAATTTGACGAATTGCTAAGTAGGTAAATACATTACTGAAATTATTAAGCATGTATGGGGATTCAATAAGTCTCAGAAATAAAAAAAAGCTTATGGGTGGGTGGCTGACTTGTCAGGTGATATTTTTACTTAAATTTTATTTAAAAATTGGACTACAAATTTGTTAAATATTAAAGTTGATGTTTAAAAATTAACAACAATGTATATAGTTTACAAGGTTAGACAACATGGAAAGATTAGTAAAAACGAATAGTATAAAAGAGACTCAGGATAGTAAAGAGAATCAGGATACTGATAAAGATTTAGGAAAGAATAAAAACATTTTAAAAGAATTGGTGCTTTTCTTCAGCCTTTCTTTTATCATCTCGTGGGTTATTTGGTTTTTAGCACCAATTATTGCAAATGGAGATATGCTCTTATTCTATTTAATTTGTTTTAATGGTGTTTTTGGACCTTCAATTTCCGCAATGATAATCACTTCTAAAATCGATTCATCTGTTAAAGTTAAAACAACCAGAAAAAAGTTGCGTGCCTTTGCGGTTATTTTTATCATAACCTTTTGTATCATTAGCTTTCCTTTCTTGTTAAGTTGGGGTTTATTGATTTTTTCTTTTCCTTATCTCATTAACCTTATCATTTCAGCTCTCATTACAACTTATATAATATCTGGAAAAAATTCGTCCCAGAAAGGTCTTTCAGAATTGCTTAAAACGATAATGGGCATTAAAGGAAAGAATATTCATGTTTTATTTGCATTTTTAATGCCCATTGGTATTTACTTAGGGATATTATTGATTTTTTTAATTTTGGGAGGAACTTTTTCTCCAACGATTGCTTTAATTCTTTTCCTTCTTCAATGCATTATATTCCTACCAAATTTATTACATGAGAGTGGATTTAATGAAGAGCTAGGATGGCGAGGTTTCGCAACACCGCGCCTTCAGAAAAGATTTAGCCCCATGATGACCGGACTCATTATTGGAATAATCTGGTCCATTTGGCACGCTCCTTGGCATTTTAATGGATTTTATGGAGATGGATGGGTAGGATTCCTGACAAGGTTCATTTACAATATACCTTTTGGTATCATTTTCACATGGTATTATAACCGTTCACGACAAAATTTATTGGGATGTGCTGTACTTCATACCTCCTTCAATGTTTATCAAGCCATTTTAGTCATTCCAGAGTTAGAGGGTTTTATTTATTTTACCTTGATGTTAATTGTAATTTCTTTCATTGTAATTGTGCGAGGTAAAATGTGGAAGAAAATTCCCTTTAATAGTGAAGCGAAAGTTAAGGAGTCAAAACAAATTTAATTAGTGTATTATTCACTAATTTTTCAAAATTTTTTTTTTTACGAATTTTTCTCACGAGAGATAAGAGTAGTAATCCCAGAGTATTCATCTTCGAACAGCTGCAGATCCCTAAATAATCCAAGACAATGGAATATAATTATCCAAATTTGACTACTTGCTAATACCAAAAGAGTCATAGCAGATAGCTAACAACTTCTGAATTTGGAACTCATGACTAAAAAAAATATAAGACGGGCAATATCATGATAAATAGCGATGAATTTTTAAATATTATTCACATAAATAATACTTAATTATAAAAACTTGAAATTCAAGTTAAAATAAAACAAAAGCAGTGGGTTTGAATAATGCCAAATGGATTTTTTGGAAAAATATTGTGGGTTGATCTTTCGAAGGAAACTTTCAAGGAGGAAGATTTACCCGAGAAAGTTTATCGCCAATATCTTGGAGGTTACGGATTAGCAGCCAAGTTAATTTACGAGCACATGCCTGCCAAAATGGATCCCTTGAGTTCTGAAGCAATTTTAGGATTTTTTCCGGGATTATTTACTGGAACAGTTGCTCCTCTTACGGGGCGATACATGGTTGTTGGTAAATCTCCTTTAACGGGCACTTGGGGGGATTCTAATAGTGGGGGATTTTTTGGACCAGAAATTAAGAAATGTGGCTACGATGGCATTTTAATCAAAGGCATGGCAGAAGTTCCGAAATATATATGTATCAAGGATAACGAGAAACAAATCATGGATGCGTCTGATCTTTGGGGTTTGGATGCTGTGGAAACAGAGGACAAGTTAAAAGAGAAGCACGGTAACGTTAGAACGGCCAGCATTGGTCAAGCTGGCGAAAAAATATCGCTAATTTCTGGCATTGTCAACGATAAAGGCAGAATTGCTGCGAGATCCGGTCTGGGCGCGTTAATGGGGTCCAAGAAGCTTAAGGCCCTAGTGCTTAAAGGTTCAAAAAGCGTATCATTAGCCAACAAGGACGATTTAATGAAATATACTAAAGAATATAACGATGTTATTAGCGCGTCGAAAGTTGGTGCGATATTCATGTGGAAAACTTTAGGTACGAGCTGGTTAAATGTTACTTCAGGTGTTATAGGCGATACTCCAATAAAAAACTGGACGGGAAACACGACCGAGGATTTTCCTGTAGATAAACTCGAAAAAATTTCTGGTGAAGAAATTAGTAAATACAAGATTAAGGATTACGGTTGTTTTTCGTGTCCCGTTCAATGCGGAGCAATCATGAAAGTCCCTGAATTGGGCCTTGAAGAGACTCATCTTCCAGAGTATGAAACTTGCGCTTCTTTTGGACACCTTTTACTTAACAATGATCTCAAGTCTCTATTTGCATTAAATGATAAGTGTAATCGCGCCGGAATTGACACTATCTCTGTTGGTGGAACTGTTGCTCTTGCAATAGAATGTTTTGAGAACGGTTTAATTACTAAAAACGACACTAACGGACTTGAATTAACGTGGGGTAATTCAGAAGCGATTATTCGATTAGTTGACATGATGATAAATCGAGAAGGGATTGGAGATGTTTTAGCCGACGGTTCCAAGATCGCCTCAGAAAAAATCGGAAGAGGAAGCGAGCAATACGCAATTCATTCAATGGGTCAAGACCTTCCAATGCACGACCCGAAATTTTACAAAGATCTGGGATTGACCTATGCTTTTGATCCCACACCTGGAAGACATACTGCTGCGAATTTAGATATGACGTCCGCTGGACCCCTTTCAACAAATACCTTCATAGACGGATTCATTTTACCAAAACGATGGAAAAGGCCAGGAGAAAATAGAAGTAAGGCTTTAAGAATGATTCACGGGTTTTCTCAATCTTCTAATTGCCTTGGATTATGCATTACCACGCATCATTTCATAAAATACCCGATCGTAGAATTAATTAAAGCAATAGTCGGATGGGATTTAACCATTGAAGAGGTCATTGAAACAGGAATAAGAATACAAACTCTACGTCAGGCTTTTACAATTCGAGAAGGGGTAATTCTTGCAAAGAACAGTTTGCCCGGGAGAGCTATTGGCGAACCACCTTTCGAAAGTGGACCTCACAAAGGTAAAACAATAGATTACAAGGGAGAATACAAGAGATATTGCGAAAAAATGGGATGGAATCCAAAGAACGGATATCCCCTAAAAGAAACTCTAAGCGCTCTTGATTTAGATTTTGTCATGCAAGATTTATATTAAGTGTTTTGTTTTTTTTAATTTTGGGAGCGTTTTAAAGAAATAAAAGGAAAATAATTACAAGGTAAATGTTAAAAATCATCTCGAATATATGTCATTCATGTCAGAAAAAGAAAGATCGGGTCCAATAAAATATTCTGGGAGATCCACGCTTGTTGATATGCGCACGGAACGGAACATTCACATCTCCGGCTCTTCTACGCTTGATGGTAATATTGAATGTAACAAATTAAAGATCTCAGGCAGTTTAAAAGGAGCGGGAAACATTACTGCACACGGGAATATAAGAAGTTCAGGAACATTAAGCGTTGACGGTTCCATTCAAGGCGATCGAGACGCCAAATTCAGTGGTAGAACAAAAGTTGACGGTAACTTGGTGATCAATAGAGACGCCAATTTCAGCGGTAGAACAAATATTACCAATAATCTCACGGTAAATGGGAACCTTCATAATTCAGGAACGATGGCCATTTCCGGCTATCTTAAATGTGAAAGTGACGCTAGATTCAGTGGTTCCGTTAGAGCACAAGAAGATATATCAATTAAAGGTGCTTTAAGAGCTTCTGGTACCTTAAAAGGTGAATTCATTAAAGCTAAACAAGGCATCAGGTTATCAGGCACGACAATAATATATAACGATTTAGAATCCCAAGAATACATCGAAGCTTCGGGCAAGTTGATAATTGACAGCGACCTCATCGCTAAACAAGTCGTCCTGAAGTATAATGGGCGTGTAAAATTAAGCTTCTGGAAACAGCGAAAGTATAATTACGAGATAGGAGGCAGCATTCAAGCAAAAGAATTAGCAAGTATTAACAATGTTCTTGTTGAAGGAGATGTGAAAGCAAAAAAAGTTCAAATAGGAAGATTTTCTAAAGTTCTAGGTACTGTATACTATGTCAATGAATGCTTGGTGGATGAAAGAGCAGAATTAACAAATTCTCCAGTAAAGATTAGCGAAGGAGAGCTTTAATCACTCTTTTTTAATTACAACCCAATATTATTATTAACCATTATTTTTTGTTATTGATATTAACTAAAGGTCAATTCTTTCGTCAAAACTCAGTAACGGATCGCCTTCGACCTTATAATTGAGTATTTTATCAGTTAAAGCATCCCCATGCCAAGGATTTATTTCTGATAAAATGTTCAGGCACATTAAAGATAACGCCCTAAAAGAGTCAGAATAAAGCTATATGCAAAAAAAAAAAAGAGAGTTATTATTAGGAACAATAAGCTAATGTAGTTTTAATTTAAAATAATTCATTCAGAGCGTGAGATGCTACATAAGCACATCCAACACCGGATATATACCGAGCAACTCTTATTGTTTCAAGAACCTCATCTTTCGTGGCACCAGCTTTGATTGCTGCACTTGTTAGAGCCTTAACGCCTTGAACAGCCCCATGGCTAGCGTCTAGCGCCATCGCAATTAATAATTTAATCTTTCGTGGGAGGGCACCATCTATGAAAGCAAATTCAAAAGAATTTTCAATATTTTCGAGCAGTTTGGGGTCAACTTTTTTATAAATTTCAAGCGGTTTAATAGACATTTAATTATCACCTCAAGTAAAGTAAAGTGAATGATTTATATATTTATTATGATCACTCAAGAAAACTCCAAGCTTTAGCGTGGAGATGAATTGAGTCTTATTTTTTTTTATAAAAAAAATCACTAAACCATCGCACTATAAACCATTTAAACGATACTAACCTCTATAATACTATAAAATGATTAAAGCTATTAATGTTCGGATATACCCGAACAAGACGCAACGAATACAGATTAACATTAGTATTTTTATCTACAAAAGTTGATGCATTCAGGTTAGAAGGTATTTTAACAAAAAATAAGCTATCATTGTAAAAAAATAAAGATCAATATGTCATATTATTTTGAAATCTGTGGTCAAAAGTTCAAAACTCCTACAGGGTCATCAAGTAAAATGCATCCAAATGGCAAGCGTCAATAAGAAGCATAAATATCTTGAAGTAATATTAAATTAATTTGATCTAAGATAATTCTTGCAAAAATCTTCTGAAGTGCAAACTTTTATAAGGTTTTCTGCTCGATTAAATTTTCCGTCGTTTGAGATTAAGAATGAAGCTTTCTCACGTAAAGAAGCTGCTACAATAATGCTATCGGGTAATCTAAGATTTGTTTCACTTCGAATTTTTGCAGACTGATCAGCTAATACCCTATCCAAATTAACGATTATGTAATTATCTTTTGAATATAAATTCAAAATGTATTCATCTTTCTCTTTAGGTTTATTTACATCATAATAACCTACACATAATTCTGCGATAGTGATAATCGAAATAACTCCTTTTAAATGTCCATCTTCAACCGCATCTAAAATTTTAGTAGAATATTCGAAAAATGGCTTTTCTTCTTCTTTAACATTGATGAAAATATTGGTATCAATTGTTATTTTCATTAATCCCAATCATCTCTTAGTTTTCTCTGAAATTCAACCCCTTTAACCCCCCATCGAGTATGGCTTCTTAGGATCTCTGTAAGCTTTTTTTTCTCGGGTTTTTTCATGATGATCTCATTGTCTTTCAAATAAACAATAATTTTATCTCCTTTTAAAATGTTCAATCTTTCTCTAACTTCTTTGGGTATGGTTATTTGCCCTTTTTCACTTACAGTTATTCTTGCTATTATCTCCATTAAACATCATTTTTTAGCTTTCCTATTTAAAAGTAAGACTTTTCTTACTAATAAACCTTACCATGAAAATGATTTAATATTCTTTATTTATGCTATTTTATTTAGGATACGCTTATGGATCAAAAATAAAACTTCCGATGTGGTTTAAACATTTTAGCAAAGAAGAAGGGGGTATAGGTGAAGCATATCATATTGGAATTTTTGGGAAAACGGGATCAAGTAAGTCTGTCTTGGCAAAAATGATTGTGAGTGGGTATACTAAACATAAAAACATGTATATTTTTATCTTAGATCCTCAAGGGGAATTTTCTCAGGAGTTTTCTAGTAATTGATTATTAATAAGAAAAGTTTATTTTTAAAAATATAAGACTCAAAATAATCTAATTTAATATAGAAAAAAAATTAAGAAGTTATATCTGAAGAATCATTTTAAAAATTCAAATAAAGCTTTAGCGACATTCTCAGGTTCTTCTATGTAGGTTGCATGAGCGCTGTTTTCGAAATAAGTAAGTTTTGCTTCAGGTATTTTCATGGAAATGGTATTTTTCTGGAATCTAAATGCTGAATTTTATCAAATTCGTTTTTTCCAGGTTTTTGGTAAATTTCGAAGAACTTCCGGAGGATGTTTTCAGGAATTTTTCTTTGTCTGGCATTATTTCTTTTTATTACTTCTGCTATTGAAATATTTAACACGATAAACTTAACTATTCTGTTGTTTTCCCTTCCCATTTCGATGAAGTCCAATCTACTCCATTTAGTAACATTCGTGGCGTCGAGAATGCACTCTTGAACATTAATTTTACTAAGTTCCTTGTAGGTCTTTTCTTTTACAACTTTCCAAACTTCTGGTTCGCGAGATTGATCAAAAGCGACGCCGGTAGATTTGTAATCCAATAATTCTAAACGGATTGCGTCTGATGATATGACGCTTCTTTTTGTAGGGTATTTGGAGCGCATCAAGTCAGCTAGGGTTGATTTTCCTGAATGTGGCACGCCGATTAGTAGCGTAAAAGTTTTCTTGCGTGGAAGCTCGAGAATTTTTTTTAATTTAGTCAATAACATCATTCTCCACTAAAAACATTGTACCTATAACAAATGTTTTTTAAGTTTTAAAAAGTAATATGGATTAAATGTTAACTATTCAATTTTTTTTCTTATTTCTATAAAATCCTTACTGCCTTCTTAACATTTTTTATCGTCATGTATTACTAATTCATTAATAATAATGTTAATAAAGCGTATTAAATTCATAGGTTTTAATAATTTTAATCTTTTGATCAACATATGATTTTGGATTTCGTAATTAATGCATTTATGCGATGAAAAAATAGTTATATGATATAAAAATATAAGAAAATATTATATTTTAAAAATATGTGATTGTCTTACATGGGACATGGAACCCATCTGAAACAATAGAAAATCGAGGAAACTTTTTCTTATGGGGAGAGAGTTCTTCAGGCACTCCCATTATGCGTAAGGGTCGCCCCCCCAAAATACGGGATCATCCGTTTCAAGTAAATGAAAAAATCCTTTTTAAAGTAATAGAATCACTTGATCCAGAGAATGGCAAAAAGATGCGTCTTGAGAATGTAACATGCTTGCTACCCTCTTATTCAAAATCTTCTAAAGACATAAAGACTCACTGTTCTTGCCCTGATCGTGCGAATCCTTGTAAACATATAGCTGCAGTATATTATATTTTAGCTGAAGAGTTTGATAATGATCCTTTCATGCTTTTTAAACTAAGGGGAAGAACACGAGAAGAAATTACGATATTACTTCGAAAGAAACGCACGATTGGTTTAAAAAGCCAAGATAATCTAGAAGATATTTCCTGTAGTAAGACAATCGAACAAAAGGAGGACGCAATATTTTCGTTAGATACTTTCTGGAGCGGAGAAGAAATTGATTCTTTTTCCGTCAATATATCTCTACCTGAAGTTTCAACCGCAATAATTAAACGCCTCGGAACTCCACAATTCTGGGATAGTAAAGAAAATTTTATTGAGATAATGAGTGAATTTTAGGATAAAATAAGTTCATGCGCTATTAAAGCCGCATATCGAGAAAAATTTAAACTTGGGAGAATGGAGGAAAAAAACACGCCCCCCATTAAAAAGAGACGGGATACACAGAAACTTGTAAAACCTGAAAGTGAATCCAATCTTCAAGAAATATTTATCCGCGAAACGGGAAAAAATGCTATTTGGAGGGGGAAAGAAACGAAAGGTTATTTAGAATGGAAAAAAAAGTATAGTACAAAAAACAAGGATTAATCTCATTAATAATTTGGATAATTATTATTATTCCTTCATTTTTTTTTTTTAACCAATTTGGCAATCTGGCAGAGATGCGGCACCAAAAATATTTATAACTTGTAAGTACAGTAATCAATTAATTCTTATTCTATCTTAAAAGAATTTTTATTTACGAAAAAATTATTCATTTTATATGTTTTATTACATGTATAAAAAGGTTAGATTTAATTGAATGATTCATTCTCGGAAATTGATGCTATATTCCATTCAAGGTCTCTGGCAGTTTATGGTGTGAGTAGGAAAGGTGGTTTGGGAAATATTTTATTACAGGGATTTATTGATCAAGAATTTCCAAAAATATTTATCGTTAATCCTAGAATAACTGAATCTAATGTTAAAATAATGGGAATACCTGTTTTCTCAGATTTGAAATCCATTGGAGAGCCTGTAGATCTGGTTTTATGTTCCATTCATCCTAAATTCGTTCAAGATATCATTATTGAATGTGGTGAAAACGGAGTAAAATCAGTAATAATTTTTTCAGCTGGATTTGGTGAAAAAAATGAAGAAGGTAAAAATGCTGAAAAAGAATTATTAAAAATTGCTCGAAAATACCAAATGAGATTAATTGGACCAAATTGCATGGGATTATATTGTCCCACTTCAAAACTTTCGTTCTTTCCATCCTTACCAACAGAATCAGGTTCATTAGGTTTCATTAGCCAAAGTGGTTCAATCGCTAACATAGTGGTCTTTATTTCCATGTTGAAAGGAATTCATTTTTCAAAAGCCATAAGTTATGGCAATGGCATTGATTTGAGTTTCAATGATTTTTTAGAATATTTGGGAGATGACCCTAATACTAAAATAATAGCATGTTACATGGAAGGCGTTAATGATGGAAGAAGATTCATTGAATTGGTAAAAAAAATGAGAAAAAAAAAGCCTATAATCATTTGGAAGGCTGGAGTCACGACTGCGGGATCAAGAGCAGCTCAGTCGCACACAGGTTCCATATGTGGAAATAATAAGCTATGGAATAATGTATTTGACCAATATGGGGTGATCAGGGTCTATAATATGGAAGAAATGATTAGCATGATCCAAGCATTTATCAATCCTATTCCAGTAAGAAATTGTCGAGTTGCTATTCTTTCAGGACCGGGAGGACCTGCCGTATCTTCAGCCGATGCGTGTGAGATGAATAACCTAAAGTTGGCAGAATTGACCAATGAAACAAAATTGAAACTCCAAGAACTACTCCCTGAATTCGGGTCAAGCATTTCAAACCCTATAGATTTAAGTCTTCAAGTACAATTTGATCCAATGTTGGAAAAAAACGCATATGAAGTAGTTGGAATGGATTCTAATGTTGATATGATTCTTATTTGGTTAACGATGTTAAATCCTCGATATAAGGATTTAATAAAGTTACAAGAAAAAATTTCTAAACCAATTGCTATCGTATCTGCCATAGATGTGAATATTTCGCCAGATTCTTTCAGTGGTACTATTAAACGAGCATTCATACCAATAAGAGTAAAAAAAATTCCTAAAATAATAAAGAATATGAATCAGAAAGGGATTTCAATACATCCGAACGAAAATCTAGCCGCTAAGGCGTTATATAATATTTATCAGTTTTATAACAAATAAAATGTAAAAATTTGAGTTACATAACATGCCAATTCATGTGGTCATGTTCATGAAGAACATGATGCGCAAATTGTCATTGACCTGTTTTTAAGCGAAATTGGAGAAAATGCTTAAAAACAATCTCTTTTGTATTATTTTTCATTTTTTTGATCGACAATAAATCAAAAGATAATCGAGCATTAATTTAATTGAAGTAACCATTTCCAAATGGGGATATATTTTATCATGTTCTCTTGTTTTTCGATATTTTTTGTAATTATTAATAATCTTTTTACTTCATCGCTATATTGGTCTTTAAATTCCTTTAATCCTTGAATCTCTCTTTGATGAATTTTATCAGTATAGGTTACGTTTATGGCTGTTAATGAACCATCAATTTCTTTAATAACAAAATCAACTTCATTTTTTCCTTGCCAATAATAAATTTCTTTATTCTGTCTTTTTAATTCCAAAAAGACCAAGTTTTCTGCCAGCTTTCCCTCATCCTTAGAGAATTTAAAACTTACGGCGTTTCTTAAACCATTATCTATACAATACATTTTCTTTGGATTTACTTCTTGAACTTTTAAGGAATAGGAAAATATTGAAATTTGGAAGATGATGAAACTCTCTTCAAGATAATTAATATACGAACGAATTGCATCGAATGAAACTCTGAAAACATTTTTTAATGAATTAATAGAAGTTAATTGAGCTAAATTTGTTAGGCAATAATTAGCTAACCTTCTTAACAAATTTACATCTCTTATTTCATGTCTTAGAATTACATCTTTATATAAAATATCTTCAAAATAATTTTTAAGCAGAACCTCATTATTGGTTAAGACAATTTCTGGAAATCCACCTTTAATTAAATATTCTTCAAAGTATTTTCGCACCCATATTTTTTTTTTAATTATTTCTTTTTCATCATAAGATATCTTAAAACCTTTAAATCTCAGAAATTCTTTGAAATTCAATGGAAAGAGAGTAAATGAGATATGTCTCCCTGTAAGTGTGGCACCAAATTCTTTACTTATAACTTTCGATGATGACCCCGTGATAAAGATATAAGCTAATTCTAAATCTCTAATCTTTCTTATCCATTTTTCCCATTTTGGAATTAATTGTATCTCATCAAAAAAAATATAAGGCTTTTTATCAAGATTGATTTTTATCTTATATACATCCCATATTTTTTCTATTAATTCTATACTTAAATCATTAGCAAACATTGGATCTTCGAAATTTATATATAATAATTGCGAATCGGGAACATTTATTCGTCTCATGAGTAAATTTAATAATGAGGATTTTCCACATCTCCTTATTCCTATAATATCTATAATTTCCTTTCCAATATTGTCTATAATTTTACCTAATATATCTCGATCAAAAAGGTCCTTTTTTTTAAAATAGGTTTGCCAAGTATAGATGATTTCTAAAATTTTTGAATCTTCCATATTTATTATATAACCTAAATTTCTTATTAAATCTTCACGATATGTTGTGAAGAAATTAGAATTAATTAACGATATAATATGAAACAAAACATTTATATACACTGTATGATCTAGTATACATGGGAATTGCATCATGAAAGTTCTTTCAGTAAGATTAGATGACGATTTAGAACGAAAGCTAAGTTTTTTGATGAAAAAATTAAAAATTATTGACAGATCCACATATATTCGTCAATTATTGGAGAAATCGCTTTCCGAGGAGATTATAGAAGTGCTCTGCAAGCAAGTTGGAGAAAAGCAAATCAGTGCGTGGAAAGCTGCAGAAATCGCGGGAATCTCGCTAAGAAAAATTCTACATGAACTGAAGAAACGGAATTTCCCCGGATACAATGATCAATCTCTTAAGGAAGATCTCGAATTTGCGTTGGAATGAATTACTCATGATTGCCATAATAAATGCGTCTCCATTAATCTATTTGGGGAAAATAGGGGCTCTTACTTTACTTCCCAAAATCTTTTCACGGTGTTATACAACAATGTGGGTAAAAAAGGAAGTTTTAAATGAAAAAAGTGCTCCTGAATATCCCGTTTTGGAAGAAAGCTTTTCAGGCTGGCTAATCATTAAAACCCCCGAGAATCAAAAGCTCATGAAAAGACTGGAAGATCTACAAATCCATCCGGGAGAAGCCTCGATCATCGCTTTAGGGAAAGAGTTACAGGACATTTCTGAAGAAACTGTCCTCATCGTCGATGATTTAACCGCACGGGAGATCGCACGAACTTTAGGACTTAAAAGCACCGGCACATTGGGCATCATGCTCAAAGCATTGCGCTTGGAACTCATGACGAAAAAAAAATGTAAAAATTTTCTCAGAACTCTCATAGAAAATACTACATTTAGAATCTCTGCTGTAATATATTCAAAGATCTTTAAAGAAATTGATGATTTTCAATCAAGTGGATGAAACATCAAACCATTGTAAAATCGCGATTGTTCACTGAAAGGGTATTCCAGTGTTATTTTCATAAAATCACAATATTTTAAAACCGATAAAGGGACTTTAAATCTAGATGCCCATGATCTTATATTGAACATATCGCAAATGATCTTTGCCTTTTGGGAAACTGGATCATAACTCTTATTAATGTTAAGATACTTACAATTATCATGACTGATCTTCTACTTGCTTATCTTTTTCTAACGATATTCAATATTTGGCACATTTTTGAAGAGATCGATGGGGAAATATGGAAAGCTCTTGGAAAAACAAGACGAACTTACCTGCTTGCCTGTGTAGCTATAACAGGATTCATACTTGTAACTGGATATCTTTTGGCTATTAATCATCCCTTAGGTTTCGTGCTTCGATATGTCACTGCTATATTTGCTTGCCTACAATTTATTCATGTGATTGCTTGGATTAAACTCAGAAATACGAGAGGTACTTTTGCTGCTGGGATTCTCTCCACACCACCCTTAGTGATTTGTGGATTAATCGTGCTATTAATATAAAGAACATTAGGTTGCAATCTACCAGTTATTAAATCCCTAGAATAAACTTAAATTAATAATGAAGAAATATTTAATTTATTATTTACGTTTTAAATATTATTAAATCAAGGACTTAAAGTTGGTTCATTGTGAGTATAGAAGATCCCATGGATTTAATGGAGAAATTAACGCTTATTGGCGGAGTCGTTGCCATTGCTCAAGGTGCTTGGAACCTGGTCAATGTTTCGTCCAATAATCCCGTTCCTGGAGTTGTGGGAGGGATATTAACGGTTATTCTTGGAATTATTGCGTTATTAACTGTTTTAAAGAAAAATGAACCCATTCCTTTTAATTGGGTTGTTTTATTGGTCATTTCGATCTTATTGTTTCTTTTTGGTGGCTGGATTGGAGGAATAATAATCCTCATTGCAGCTGTAATAGGGATTGTCGTGGAATATCGATAATCTGAAATAAATTAAAAAATTAAAATGCTTAAGAGTGGAATTCATGGTAAAAAATCAAAAAATAATTTCTATTTGCGGAATGATTAGTCCGATCTTATTTACAATGATTTGGATTCTTGGTGGCATATTACAGCCTGAATACAGTCATGTTCGTGATGATGTTAGCAGCCTTCTTGCAGTTGGAGCACCTAACAAGTTGTTATTCGATATAATGCACGTATCTGACGTCCTTTTAATGATTGTGTTTTTAATTGGATTCCTTAAGGTAATGAAAGAAGTAGAAGGCTCAATTATAGGTCCTGCTTTACTTTTAGTTTCTAACGTTCTGGAACTTTTGGTAGCGTTATTTTTCCCCTTAGATCATGGTGGTGAGCCTATCACGTTTACAGGTCAAATGCACGTAATAATTGTAATGTTAATGGGATTTATTGCAATGGGGGGGATGGTCGCAATGTGGCGTGGATTAAGGAACGTGGACGAATGGAAGGGATACGACACGTATTCATTGATATCATTTATTTTTACTTTAGTTTTTGGATTAGTGGCAGCAATTTTCATTGGAAGTGAAATAATGGGCTTAGCGGAAAGGTTAGTAATTGTCTCTACTGGACAATACTTCTTTATAATAGCTTTGAAGACTTTTCGTACAAGTAAATAAACCATCCCACTCTGTTATCATTAATTATCAGAAAATCTAATGATGCGATCTAAAGCCCATTCCTTCATGTCATCATCATTCATAAAAACTGCTTTGAAACATAGATTCTTGACCACATTCCATCTCTATACCATTCTTTTTTAAACTCCACTTTTTCGCCTTTAAACACTTTTCTAATCTCTTCCTCATTTTCTTTACCAAAATCAAAGGCTTCACGCTCACATTTTTTACCGATATTTCTTTAGTATTTTGGAAGTAAATCTAAAAAGGAATAATTTAATGGAGTGTTAATATTTAGTACATGATAAATATTAATATGTTTAGATTATTAGGTTACAATTATAAAGAAGGTGATTACTTGAAGAAAAAAAAAAAGTTGGATCTAAAACCAATCGAAATAAATACCCCAAGAGCAAATAGATGGAGGAAGCTGATCAAGTATGCCAAACTACCGATAATAAAACAATTATACAGAAGAAAGGCCTTCCCCGATGGTTTGGAGAACCAAACAGGTACCCCTATACCAATTAATGTATCTCTGGGTACTTATGAGGATCAAGTATTACCATTTATTGTCACAGAATACTTCATTAAAAAGGCAGGGACTATACTTATAATGGATTGTCCATGTCGTACAGCCAATAAGTGTAAAAATCACGATATTACATTAGGATGTACCTGGATGGGGAAAGGAGCTGGTAAAATAGATCGATCTAAATGGCCAGGAGCACGTCTTGCAACTAAGGAGGAAGCTTTGGAGCGAGAGCGTTTGGCTTATGAAAATGGTTTGGTCCCCCATTTAGGAAAGCTGAGAGGAGATGCGGTTATATATGACGTGTTAGAGTATCAGGACGAATTCATGTCTATTTGCCATTGTTGCCCTTGCTGCTGCATTGTAAGCATAATGAAATATGGCCCATCCGATTATAAAAAAATTGTAAAAAGAATGGAGGGTGTCGAAGTAAGGATAAATAGTGAAACCTGTGTAGGTTGTGGGAAATGTTTTAAAGTATGTATATATAACGGATTGAAGATGAAAAACAACAAGGCAATGATTATTCAAGAAAACTGCATGGGATGCGGTCGTTGCGAAAGGGCATGTCCTAACGGAGCAATTTCCATTTCAATAGATGATTACAGTCGTATTGATGAATTGATTGCCAGATTCGAATCGCGCGTGGATATATCTTCGTAAGAGAAGAGTTATAAAAACTATAGATGCATAATTTGATGTAGAGATAATTTATTTCTCATAAATTTCAACTTTAAATAGTTAGCTATTTAAAATGAATAATGAATTACTCTGTATCCTTAAATATCAGATAATTCCACTTCAAAAACTTGTCAGAGTTCAAGTTGGGAGTGTTTTAATAGCTCTCAAGCGTATTTAGTTATTACCATATTAATTCACGAGTACCTTTAAATATTATAATTTTGTCTTTTTAAAACAATAAAAAGAAGGTTGATTTTTCAATATACAAGTTATTGAATTAATTTTAAAGGCCTAGTTCTTTCAATTTTGCTTGAGTTTGTTCCCTTTTCTCAGGAGTTATATCAAACAATATCCAAAATAAAACGAGTCCAATAACCATGATTACTGCGGGAATTATTGACATTAGTAAATGAATGCCTAAAATGGCTTCTGGAGTTTGAGTTGTTGCCTCCGGATTAAATCCCGTGAGAATTTGAACAGTTCCAACTATAAGGACCGTAAAAGCTCCTGAAGATCTTGAAAAAAACACGTGTATCCCACTGTACAATCCCTCATTGCGAGATTGTGTCGCTAATGACGCTTCATCAATGGCATCGCTTAATATAGGTAATTGCATGACGCCTTGACATCCAAATCCGAACCCAATTATAATGAAGAATATGATAGTTTCTGTAAATGTTTTCACCCATAGAAAAGGTAAGACCCCAGCAATCATTATAATAAAACCAAGGGTAAATAATGTCTTGGTATTATATTTCTTCC
>JAUXAJ010000036.1 GCA_030620005.1 Promethearchaeota archaeon
TAAGATTCGCCGAATTTCTTGAACTGGAAATCGGCGATGTCCACCAAGCGTTCTTAAACACCTGATTTTTTTAGCTTTATCCCATCTTCTTAATGTCTTGCTGCAAACTCCAAAAATTTCTGCGGCAATGCTAATTGAATACATGGGTTACAAGATAAGTCAATGAATTATAAATGTTTGAAAGATGTACATGTTTCACTAATTTATATAATGTCCAGATTTGTACAAGATTTCAAAAACTATAGTTCACCCATCTTATAAAAATTTTATATCATAAAAAATATTATTTAATATCTTTTGGAATTATTTTAGTTTAATATGATATTATGTGTAAATAAAATGGAAGCAAAGATATGTCTAATTGGCAAGGGTAATGTTGGTACTAGCTTCTTACAGTTGTTAAAAGAGAAGCGCACTGTTTTAAAGAAAAAATTTGACTTTTCATTTAAAATCGTTGCCATCTGTGAACAAGATGGGGCTTTAATCGACGAAAATGGAATATCATTGGACGGACTTCTTGAAAAAGGAAAAGATTTCAGGGAATTAGTGTGTTGGAAGAAAGAAATTAACGTGAAAGAGGTAATTTCTAGAGTAAAAATAAACTTCTGCGTTGAAACGACACCTACTAATCCTAATACTGGAGAACCCGCGTTAAGTCACATCCTTGAAGCATTGAATAATAATATAGATGTAATCGCTGCGAATAAAGGTCCGTTTTACTTACAATACAAGAAAATTAAAGATTTGGCTATTAATAAGAAATGTTTTGTGAAATATGAAGCAACTGTCGCTAGTGGCGTTCCTATCTTATCCGTTAAAGAAAGTCTAGTTGGAAATACGATCACGAGCATAAAAGCGATATTAAACGGCACGAGCAATTATATATTGAGAGGATGAGTGCTGAAGGCGTTTCTTTTTCAATTGCATTAAAAGAAGCCCAAGAATTAGGAATAGCAGAAGCAGATCCAACGCTTGATATTGAAGGGTTTGACGCAGCAGGAAAATTGGTAATTTTAGCAAATGAACTATTAGGATGGTCAAAAACCATGAAAGACGTAAATATTAGTGGTATCTCAAAAATTACACCCCAAGCTATCGAACTGGCTAAATCGGAAGGTTTTTTAATCAAACACTTGGCTATTGCTGAAGACAATAAGTTAACTGTAGAACTTCGTTTAATGAAAAGAGATTCACCGCTGAATATTAGCGGAACATTAAATGTGATAGAACTACAAACAAAACATGCTGGACCGATAATTTTAATTGGAAGGGGTGCCGGCGGTTTTGAAGCAGCGTCAGCAATTTTAAACGATTTAATTAATATTGCGAAAAAGAGAGATTTTATTAAATATAATAATTGCAATATAACTGATCTATAACATTTTAAGAGTCTTAACCATGAACTTTGATTTTAAAAAAGAATTTAAGGGAATCATATCGGTAATCGGAGCAAGTGAAATTAATAAGGATATCGAACAAAAAGCATTTGATGTAGGGAAATTATTAGCGAAAAATAATTACGCTATTTCTTGTGGAGGATTATCTGGTGTAATGGAAGCGGCATGCAGAGGGGCAAAAGAGGAAAAAGGACTGACAATTGGGATCATACCTTACAAGGAAAAAAGCGCCGCTAATAAATATGTAGACATTGCAATACCAGTTCCCTTTTCGCAAGCAAGAAATATAATCGTAGTTCTTAGCGGAGATGCGTGCGTTGCAATCGGGGGTAAAGCTGGAACGTTAACTGAAATTGCCTTAGCTTGGATTTATGGAAAACCGATTGTCGCATTATCTAGCGTTGAAGGGTGGTCTTCAAAGTTGGCCAATCTAAAAATAGATGATAGAAGATCTGATGTGATTCATGGTGTAGAAACACCTCAAGAGATAATTGAAAAGCTTGACGAAGTTCTTAAGTTAGAGAAACTAAAAGGTTATAGTTACAAGAATGAAAAATAAATTAAGAAAATTTTAAAAAAAACGAAATTTATCGGTGTCATGGTAAAAATTAGTGGAGGAGATGGATCTTCGTTAGAAAATGCATCAATTATTTCAGATTGTAATAACACTGAAGGTGTACGTCAAGAATATCTACTTATTGAAAAAACTTTCGCAAATTTTAAGTTGGTTAGACAAGAGTTACTTGATAAAAATAACAGAAAGTATGATAAATTTGAGTTAGAGATAAATGGCGAAAAAGTAGAATTATTTTTTGACATTACAGAATTTTTTGGAAAATACTAAAAAAGATAAAAAGTAAATTGATAATAAGCATCATGATTAATAGATTTCATTCTACAAATTATAATAGTCCAGATGTAGATTTCAAAACAGCGGTTTTGATGGGACAAGCCCCTGATAAAGGTTTATATATTCCGAATATAATTCCTAAATTAAATTCTGAGCAGATATATTCTTTTAAGGATTTACAATTAAACGAAATTGGACACATTGTAATTTCAAAAATAATTGGAGATTCTATTCCTGAAAACGATCTTAAAAAAATATTAAATAATGCTCTGAATTTTGATGTCCCTGTTGAAATGATCACAAATAAAGATTATTTATGTTATTTAGACAAAGGACCAACATGTAGCTTCAAGGATTTTGGTGCAAGAACATTAGCTAGAATAATGGAATATTATATTTCAACTGAAGCTAAAAACATTGTAGTACTTGTGGCGACTTCAGGAGATACTGGCGGTGCTGTAGCTCAAGCGTTTTACGAAATCTCGCGAATTAAAGTTGTAGTGTTATATCCTAAAAGCGAAATTAGCGATTTACAGAGAAAGCAAATGACAACTTTAGGAAAAAATATAATTGCATTAGGTATAAATGGAAAATTTGATGATTGTCAAAGGATAATAAAAAGAAGTCTTGCAGATCCAGATTTAAAGCACATAAACTTATCGTCAGCAAATTCCATCAACTTTGGTCGCTTAATACCTCAAGCAGTTTATTATTTCTGGAGTTACTCTCGAATTGTAGAAGAGAAAAACGAACAAGTAATTTTTTCAGTTCCGTCGGGTAATTTTGGTAATCTAATGGGCGGACTTATAGCTAACAAGATGGGACTACCGGTCAGGAAATTTATTTCGGCTGTTAACGAAAACAATGAGTTCCCAAGGTTCTTAAAGACTGGAATATACGAGAAGGTGGAACCTTCTAAAAAATGCATTTCGAATGCGATGAATGTTGGTCATCCATCGAATTTCGCCAGACTAATTGATCTATATGGTGGTCAAATTGATGAAACAGGAGTACTGCATAAGAACCCGAATTTGGAAAAAATCCGAAACGATATTACTTCCTATTCAATAGACGACGATTTAACAAAAAAAACAATTGTGGATTTTTGGGAGAAATTCGAGATGATATTAGAACCTCACGGTGCTGTCGGATGGGCGGCGCTTCAAAAATATCACAGGCAATATCCGAAAGACGATAAATACAAATCAATTTCGTTAGAAACGGCAGATCCGGCAAAGTTTCCCGAAGAAATTATCTCTTTAATTAATTTAACTCCAAAAATTCCAGAGCCATTACTGATTATTCAAAATAAAGAAGAATTCCCAAACAAGGCAGAAATTAACGATTATAACGATTTTAAAAGTTTTTTAAGCGACAATTTTTAAGTATTCTCACATCTGGTTGCAACACTTCAGCGGAGCGGAGTCCGTAACCGTAGATCATGCAGAAGGATTCATGTTAAGATCATGGTATTGCGAAGCGGAGCGAATGGAACGGCTCTAAAATCCAATCCATTTGGTCCTAAATTTTGAAAAGAATAATTATTTATATTAATAATTGATAAACTTAAATAAAGAATGGATTTAATCTCATGATGGATTTTTTCCTTTATTTAAATATAATATTTTTTATGGTGTAAGATATTGAGCATTCCTTATTTGGAAGAAAGGATACACGAAGGAGATGACCAGTTCAAAATTCTTTTTACTGGGTTAGATACCGCTGGGAAAACATCTATAATTTTAGCACTACAAAGAGAATTTTCAAAAATCGCCATCCTGAAACCAACGAGAGGCGCCCAGAGGAGAATCTTTGAATTTCTTGGAAAACAGATAAGTGAATGGGATCTAGGAGGACAAACGGCTTACAGAATCTCCTATTTAAGAAATCCAAGTAAATATTTTGATAATACAGAAATAGCAGTTTTTGTTATAGACATTCAAAACAATGAAAGAATTCCCGAATCACTTGGTTATTTAAAAGATGTTATTGACAAGTTTAGAGAACTTGAAATAGAGCCGCCAATCTATGTGTTCTTTCATAAATGGGATCCCGGCTTAGAACGGACCATCGAAAGCGAGATTTCAGACGTCGTTGACAAATTAAAGAAAGATTTAAAAAATCTTATAGAATATGATAAAATTTATTATTATAAAACCTCAATATATGATTTAGCATCTATAATGTTCGCAATATCCGAAGTTCTTTTAGCATTATATCCTAAATCCGAGTTAATTACAAGAACGATAAAAGAATTCTCAAATAAACTAAATTCCGAAGGTATAATTCTTCTTGACGATAATTCACTTATTATTGGATCATATTTTAAAATTGAACAAGCAAGAAAGCTATTAACCTTATCAGCACCTTACTTCCTAACCTTAAACGATTCCTTTCAATTTGATGGAGAAAGGCAAATTGAAGACCAAATAATAGTCCAACGCTTTGGGAGACATTTTTTATTTAAACAGATTAAGTTAAAGGCCGGCTATCAACCGTATTATTTGTTACTTATAAAAGAAGGGCAATACTTTTATAAGGAGGATTTTGATAGCTTAGCTCGGCTATTAAGGGAAATAATATATAAATAAACCAAATGTTAATTCTTAACATTAATAAAACTGAATTTCTATTAATATGATAAAGAAGTAATGAAAAAAAAAAACAATGAAAATTCATCTATGTGAATGAAAATTCATCTATGTGAATACATTCTTGACGATCTTCATAATGGACTCAACGAGGCAAATAAAGACATCATTTAATTATTAGAATTCAATAAAAATAAACGAGCTATAATCGTAAAAAATCTTGAGAATTTGTTCAAATTGTGGTTCGACGAACGCTGAAGTCGACGGACCAATTTGTAGGAAATGTGGGGCCCTCCTGCCATTATCTTCAAAACCTCTACGAATGAGAGTACCATCTACAAGCAAGGAAAAAGCACCAAGCAACGATAATACCATCCAAAATATACCCCCTGAATCAAATGAAGTTCAGTTTTTTATTCCTGGAATTAGAACGAGTCAGAAACCGGCTCGACTAAAATTAAATGAAATTCCCTTGGGAGATAATACATTAAGTTCTTTATCTAAAATTCCTTCAGAAGTCCCCCCACCTGTGATTCATCCGAATTCAACGACAGTAAGGACCGATAATCAAGGCACAGCAAGTCATCCATTAGAAGTTAAAAAAGTTAAAAAAGAATTTTTACAAGAAATAAAGCCTCAGCCGTTCAGAGGCGCTATTAGGACATCTTACGACCCTCCATTAACGCAACCCAAAGAAAGTATTCTTGTAAAGCACGCACAAGAGACATCTTCTACAAGAGATACTATTGAATCTCAATCTCTTGGAGTTTCTCAGGTAACTCCACCAAATCAGGGTTCTAAAAGTGATTCTACCCCTATGAAATGGAAACAATTAGAAAAAGACATGTCAGATGTATTAAAGGTTCTTTCTGAAAAATTAAGTTTGCCCGAAGAAGATAGTTCTAAATCTAATCTTACACTTAGTAAAGGGCCCGAAATACGAATAATTCCCACTAGTTTAAATGAAATTCTTGATAATTTATTACAAATCAATGTACATATTGAAGCATCAGCCATTATAAAAAGAGACGGGACAATACTAGCGTCAGCAATCTCGAGTAGAGTTTCGGATTCCTTATTTGCAACAATAGGTTCCAATCTAACAATGATTGGTACGGATATAATAAATGGCTTGAGTGCGGGCAAATTAAAAACTATTTCTATACATGGCACGCTTGGCGTTTTAGATTTGGCACCTCTTGATCACGAGAACCCTCAAGTTAAAGATATGATTATAATCTTATTTTCAAACTCCAAAGTTAAAAGTGGAGTAATTAGTTTATGTAAAAACATGGTTAAAAAGCAGATTTTGGAATATATAGGAATCGAAAAAAAAGAGTAATGCTATAACAGCTGTTTTTGAACGATTACCTTTCTAATTTCTTCGGTTTTATAATAGTGTAAATAATATTGTAATTCTTCTAGAAAAGAATTGAACTGTGAAATTGAAACTAAGGGAATTTGATTACTATTTAATTTAGTTCCATTATCCTCCAAGGTAACCATTAAAGGTACGAGTTTAATAGGAAGATATTTTTCAATTCTCGGATTCACTCCTAATAAATCTTGTATCAGTTTTGAAAAAACCTCAGGATTGTTTTTCAACGCGAGTACTCTTCTGTACTGTAAATTTGCTGCTTTATTCATGGAACTGAATGAATCCTTTCGTCTCCATTGTTTTGCATCGATTATGAGCATGTAATTGCGCTTGAGTCCAATTACATCGATTTCGTATCTTTTTTGAGAAGTTTTAGATTTGAAATTTGATCTATCAGAGAAGCGAAAATTTTTCAAAGCGAAATAATCGTGTTTCAGGAGGATTTCAAGTGTTAATTCTTCAAAGCTGTTAAAATCCAATAATTCTGAAAGTTTTTTGATGTCAAATTCAAGATATTTAATACTTTCCATTACAAATAAAATTTTATTAATTACAACATAATTAATGTAATTCCCCCTTTCTTTTTTTATGAACTCGAACAGATTTAAAAAATCGTCTAAATCGTCTAACTTTTTAAAATAATTAATTTCAGGAATTTCATACCATAACTCAGTCGTGTCTTTGTTAGATTCCCTTAAAATGTTGTAAATTTCGTAAAAAAAACGTCTTAAAGAAGGTGGAGAATAAAATTTGGACATGAATATTATTAAAAAATCATGCTAATTTAAAGGTAAGAGTGTAATAAAACAATGAATTATTCAATTCTTGATTGATTACTCTCAATTTTAATTAAATTTTAAGCCTAAAATTCAAAAAAATCCAAAAATGTGAAATATAATTAATTTAACGTCAATATTTTTGGAAAGAATTTAACATCGTTAAGTTTAATCGGTTAATAATACTTTTTTTTAAGTCTCTAGTATTATTAATTCATGTCTTTTAATAAGAAAAAAGTACTTTTGAGAGAAATAATGAGAATATGAATTTTGATAATCTTGTTAGAGTTTTTAAGACAGAAGGAGATATAGTTGAGTTTGATCCAACTAAGATTCAAGCTAGTTTAGTAAAAGAAACTGGAATGACAGAAGATGTGGCAAAAAAAATAACTGAACTAGTAGTGAGAAGAATAATAAGTTCAGGTTTCAGATTTCTCTCAGGTCCTCATATAAGAGAAGTCGTGTGTTCCATACTTTCCGAGCAACATCACAATCAGGAACGAAAATTATATACCAGAATTGGAATGCCTTTAATGGATTATGAAGAAATTCTCGAGAAAGGGTCAAAAAATAGCTCCTGTGGTTTAATAAATCCAGAGAAAGTCCATCATTTAGCTGCTAATCAATTGGCTAACGAATATGCTCTATTGAGAATTTTAGATTCGGAAGAATCTAAAGCGCATTTATTTGGCGATATTCACATTCATGCTTTAAGTTATTTTGATTCACGTCCAATGAGTCAACATTGGGATCCCCGATTAATTCTTAAGAATGGTCTGCCTCCAAGTAGCGAATGGACCGAACAGTGTAAATTAAGGCCCGCAGAAAACCTTAGAAGTGCGATCAATCATCTTGCAAAGTGGATTGGAATGATGTGCGGAGAATTTAGTGGAGAACAAGGATTAAATTTTATAAGCACATTTCTAGCACCATACGCAAGAGGTCTGGAAGATAAGGAGATAAGGAAAAGCTTGCAATCCTTGATATTCGAGATTAACCAATTAGAATTAATGATTGGAAAAGATATTCCAATAATAACAATTTCATGCTGTCCCACAATTCTCGAAGATTTTTCAAATTTACCCGCAATTGCCTCAAAAGGAAAACAAAACGGTTCATATGGAGATTACATTGGAGAGTGTTCTAAAATATTTCAAATTATTTCTGAAATTTATATTAGGGGCAATTACAACGGTAGTTCTATTATTAATCCGAGGCATTTGATATATATTGAGGAAAAATGGCTAAAAGAAAAAAGAATAAATTATTCAAATGTTTGGGAAGAAATTTTGAAATTAAGAGCACCCGTTTTAAAAAAATTAACTATTGAAGGCTTCACGAACAGAAATAATCGTCAAATTTCGACTGATAATTATGTGAATCGTGGAGTTCTTCAAAATATTAGTTTAAATCTTCCTAGATATGCATACATGAGCAAGAATGAGGATAAATTCCTTGAAATCTTAAGAGAAATGATCGTGCTGTCCATGAATATTTTAGATAAAAAATTTAACGTTATCCAAAAACGATTAAACTCAAAATCTTTACCTTTATGTTGTCAAGTTGTCGAAAATCAACCCGTTTTTAAATTAAGCGAACAAAACTTAGCCATTAGTATAGTTGGTTTGAATGAAGCTGTAAAATTTCTGACGAATAATGAGCTTCACGAGAGTCCAGATGCAATCAATAAAGGAAAAAAAATATTGGAAGAAATTAATAATATCTGTAGTAAAATGTCAGAAGAAAATAACAAGAAATACGTGCTTAATGAAAATAATCGGGATGAAATAAGATATAGATTTGCTAAACTTGACTTAAAACATTATAGAGACACGGCAATGCCACAATCAACGAAAGAAGGTCCTAATTACACTAATTCTGTTAACTTTAGGGAAAATATCGAGATTGATTTACTAAAAAAAATCAACTTGTTAAGTGAATTACACCCTTTGATCCTGAACGGTGCTCTTGAACGAATTTCCTTGAAAGAAATTGAAATAAGTAAAATGAGTATAGAAAATTTTGTAAATGAGTTATGTTTTAATTCAAAATTAACATATATTGAATTTATTCCTTAATACATACTATTTATTTTTATATTTCTTAGTTCTTATTTTTTATAGAGTTTCAAAAATGTAAATATTTATGAAATGAAAAAATAAAATTTATATTTTTCAAATATATTAAGAAACTATTATTATAGAGAAAAATTTAGGATAAAATAAATCAATAACTAATAATCTTAACTTTTTTTAATTAAAGTAGTAACTATTCCATGATAGCATGGCGGACGAAGAATCAAAATTAATCAAAGCAATTGTTCTTTCTATTTTCGATAGTAAAGGCCCAACACCCAAGGTATATTGGCCAAGAGATTTGAAAGAGTCATCTCGTTTAATCATCGCCATGAAATCAATCAGCTTATTAATGAGCGATTCGATTTACCAAAATGGAGCGGGGAACAAAGAACTTAGCTATTTTGGAATACTTCCGTTTCCCGATTTAAAATTATACGCCCTGACGTATTTTTTTCTTATTAAGGACGAAAAAGCTAGAGGAAACGCTAAGGCATCAACAATAACGATTTTAATAGATGAAAGCAATATTTCCTTTTTTCACGAAAACATGAAACATTTAAGACCTATCTTGGAAAAGAGAGCTATCCTGGTTCAAAAAAGCAAGACTTATGAAGAAAATCGAAAAATAATAAATAATCTCAAAGAAGAGCTGTTAGAATTCACGAAAGAGTTAAAAGATCCTCTTTTTTCAAGAAGAAAAATTAAAATCCTATTATTAGGCTTAGATAAAGCTGGAAAAACAAGTTTCCATTTAGGTGTACAGAAAAAGTATTCTGAAATAATAACTACATTACCGACTAAAGGAGTAGAAAGATCCGATGAAAAATTATTTGACGAACAAAGTTCTCAAATTTCCATTTGGGATTTGGGAGGACAAAAAAAATATCGTGAAAAATTTTTAGAACAGAGTAAAATCTATTTATACAATGTAGACTTATTATTTTTTTTTATTGATATACAAGATACCTTGAGAATTGATGAAACTATAAAATTATTCGCAAACATCATTAACAAGTTAAAAAATTTAAAGGAATTTCCACCAGTTATCGTATGCTTACATAAATTCGATCCCGACTTGAAACAAAACAAAGAAATCGTGGAAAACTCCAAGAACTTAACGAACAAAATACAAGAACATTCGGATAAATTTTTTGTAAAAATATTTAAAACGTCTATCTTCGATCATTGGTCGTTAATCTCGGCTTATTCATTTGGATTATCACAGTTATCCCCCAATCGCGAGCTGTTCGCAAATTTATTAAAAAATCTAGCGAAACAAGTGGATTCTGATGTAATATTGCTGCTTAACGAAAAAGGAATAATATTATCAAATTATTCCAAAGACGATGTATCTGAAAAAGCATTTGAAATCTCGGCACCCCATTTCCAGAACTTGTACGAAACTTTTAAAGAATTTAAATTATTGAAAAAGGACTTTATTGTATCTTCAGGAATGACGGATGAATCTAAAAAAGTGATTTTTAAAAAAATATTAGTTGATAAATATAATTTATATTTGTTATTATTTCTAGAAGAACGTCACAAAATTGAAAAAGTTGACAGGTATCTCCCGGAGTTCACAAAAAAACTATCTGTATTAATTAAAACATATATTTAAAAATATTCTTGAAAAATTTTTAACAAACATAAACTTACAATTTTAATTTTTACCATGAAAGAAAGTCACGCCTTTCAAGGCGTGGATGATCTTTTTCAATTAATTAAACCAGTTAAAAATAATAATTGACTCTCAAAGATATTTTCTATGATGTTATCTCCATCCAACACTTGTAAAAAACAAATGATTAAAAATGTGAAGTTAATTAATAATTTATAAATTAAAAGAGTAAAAGTTGTATTTTATTTTAGGGAGCTGATTTTCCATGGCTACTGTCTTTATTGTCGACGACGATCTGTCAATTATGAAGCTAATCAAGATGTTACTTGAAGGAAATGGATTTCAAGTGGTCGGAACGGCACTTAATGGACAAATCGCCATTGATAAAATTAGAACCCTTTCAGAAAAGCCCGATGTCGTGATAATGGACTATAGGATGCCAATAAAAAATGGTATCGAAGCGACCGTTGAAATAATGAAAATGAGCAATCGTTCAAAAATTATCTTTGCGTCAGCAGACGACGAAATAAAAGAGGAGGCTTTAGAAGTAGGAGTGCTCAGCGTTGTTAGTAAACCATTTAATTTCGAAGAGTTGCTATCTTCAATAAAGAATTCATTAAATGAAAAATGAATGGAGGTTTAAAATGTCAGAGAAAAATTTAAAAGAATCCGAAGAGAGGGTAAGAAAATCAGGACTAAAATTATTAGGGGATGTTGTTTGGGGTACCCATTTCTGCGTCTTTTATGATACTAAAGAAGACATGCTCGATATCTTAATACCATATTTTAAGGCTGGTTTAGAAAATAACGAATATTGCATGTGGATAACATCCGAGCCATTAAACAAAAAAACGGCTGAAGAAGCAATGAGGAAAGCCGTGCCAGATTTTGATCAATATTTAAAGAAACAGCAAATCGAGATCCTTCCTTACACGGAGTGGTATATTAAGGATAATGTGTTTGATCTACAAAGAGTTCTTAATGGGTGGGTGGAAAAGTTAAACAATGCTTTAACTCGAGGATATGAGGGACTGCGAACGACGGGAAATACCGCTTGGCTTGAAAAAAAAGACTGGAAGAGTTTTACAGATTACGAGGAAGAAATTAATACTATTATAACAGATTATAAGATGCTGGCTATTTGCACCTATCAACTCAAGAGATGCGGATCATCAGAGATCATTGATGTAATCCGAAATCATCAATTCGCAATTATTAGACGAGATGGGAAGTGGGAAATTTTCAAAAGCATGGAACAACTCAGGGTAGAACACGAATTAAAAGAATCTGAAGAGAAATATCGTTCGTTCGTACAGAACCTTCAAGGCATAGCGTTTCGTGGTAAGCCGAACTTCAAACCGATCTTTTTTCACGGAGCAGTCGAGGAGATTACTGGATATACCGAAAAAGAATTTATTACTGGGAATCCTACTTGGGGTCAAATTATCCACCCAGACGACATTTCTAAAGTAAGAGAAGTTAGTTTGAAGCTCGAATCGTCACCAAACAGTTCGACTTGGGCAGAACACCGCATCATACGCAAGGACGGACAGATACGATGGGTTCTTGAACGAACCCAAAACATCTCTGATGAATCTGGAAACCTTCTCTATGTTCAAGGAGCGATTTACGACATCACCAAGCGCAAGAAGGCGGAGAAAACCTTAAGGGATAATAAAAATATATTAGAGAAAACCCTTTACAGCCTTCGTGATGCGGTTTTTATTTTAGACGCTAAAAATCCACCTGAGATTATTGAATGTAATCCCATAACAACAAAAATATTTGGCTACACAAAAGAGGAGATGTTGGGTCGCACAACAGCCTTTTTACATGTAAATGCAGAATTTTTGAAAAAATTCCAACAACAACTATATCTTGCTATTGAGAAAGATGGTCACTGTGAAATATCTGAATTTAAAATGAAAAGAAAAGACGGTTCTACTTTTACATCCTCTCATAGTGTATACCCCCTTGAAAATGATATAGGAAAAAGGATTGGATGGGTAAGTGTTGTGCGAGATATCACCGAACGCAAGGAGGCAGAAGAGAAATTAAAAGAATCGGAAAAAAAGTACAGATATTTGAGTGTTGAATTAGAAACAATATTAGATCTGATACCTGGATTAGTATATTGTAAAGATAAAAATGATGTAATTACGAGAGTGAACCAAACTTTTGCTGATTCTCTAAAATTAAACAAAGAAGATATGATTGGTAAGACAACATTTGATTTTTTTCCCTCAGAACAAGCAAAAAAATATCGGAATGATGACTTGGAAGTAATTACAAGCGGAAAACAGAAATTAAATATCGAAGAATCTGGGGATTTCCCTGATGGAAAAATGTTCACTATTACCAGTAAAGTGCCTCAATATAACGATAAAGGAGAAATAGTTGGAACTATTGGATTGACGATTGATATCACCAAACAAAAAATTGCTGAACAAAAATTAAAAGAATCGGAAGAAAAATTTCGTAGAATATTCCAAGCAATACCTGATTTATTTTTTCTTATTTCCAAGGAGGGAACTTATTTAGATTTCAAGGGTAATCCTAATCTTATGTATGTTCAACCAGAATTCTTTATAAATAAGAATATCCTTGAAATATTGCCCGAAAAGGAGGGAATACTCTTATATAATGCAATTCAAAATACACTAAATACTAAAACGCCTATGAATTTAGAATATTCTTTACCTATTGGAGAGAAAGTAATCCATTTTGAAGGAAGGATTCTATATTTTTCTGAAGATCAAGCAGCATTGTTCATAAGAGACATTACAGAGCGTAAAATAGCGGAGCAAAAATTAAAAGAATCTGAAACGAAATATCGAGAAGCATATAATCTCGTCAACTTTTACAAGGACTTGTTTGCTCACGACATGAACAACATACTACAGAGCATCATCTCGTCAGCAGAATTTTATTCCATATTCCGAAATGAGCCAGAGAAGTTAAAAGATTTAGGTGATATTTCCGTAGTTGTCCAGAATCACGCAAGAAGGGGAGCATCTTTAGTTTCAAATGTAAGGAAATTGTCGAAATTAGACGAGACAGAGGCACAATTGAATGCCATCCAAGTTTTTAATGCATTAAACCAATCCGTAGAACAGGCAGTTAGTGGCTTTCAAGAAAGGAATGTAAAAATAGAGATTAACGGGTTATCTGAAGACATGAAAATACTCGGAAACGAGCTTTTAATAGATATCTTCGATAATATTCTGAATAACGCATTAAAATACAACGCTAACGAAGAGGAGGTCAAGGTTGAGGTCAATGTTTCCAAAATACTAGAAAATGACAAGCAATACATAGAATTTAAGTTTAGTGATTACGGGATGGGTGTTCCCGACGATAAAAAGAAAACTTTATTTAAAAGGTCGTACACCGAGGACATAAGCAAGCGGGGAATGGGTATGGGGCTGTCGCTCGTCAAGAAGATCGTGGATAAATACGGCGGCAAGATCTGGGTCGAAGATCGTGTTAAGGGGGATTATACAAAGGGAAGCATTTTTATCGTGATGTTAAAAGAAGCACTATAATGTTTTGAAGAATTCTTCTTCACGATAACAATTAAGATTGTAAAACTAAAAAATTGATTTTTAAAAAAATATTAATTGATAAATACAATTTATATTTGTTATTATTTTTAGAAGAACGTCACAAAATTGAAAAAGTTGACAGGTATCTCCCAGAGTTCACAAAAAAACTATCTGTATTAATTAAAACATGTATTTAAAAATATTCTTGAAAAATTTTTAATATAGAAACTTACAATTTTAATTTTTACCATGAAAGAAAGTCACGCCTTTCAAGGCGTTAATGATCTTTTTCAATTAATTAAACCTGTTAAAAATAAAAGCGTGTATTATTATCTATTGATCAATTAAAAGAAAGAAAAATTTTGAGAAATTTTGATTTATAAAGTATATATTATTGACTTCCATACTGGAATTCAATTACTCGAGTCAACCTTAAAGGAATTCCAAGAAAAAAAAAATAAAAATAAAATATTTCCTGAATTCTTTAAAAATGTTAATATCACGATAGATAATCTTCAAGAAGCAATGGCTAAAGGGAGGCGAGTAAATGAGATGACTAGAGTCATTGAATCCGAGGACTCTATAATAATTATCTATTATCATCCGTTATCAAGAGTGTTATTCTGCTCTATTAGTGATGCTGACGACGATCTTGATAGACTTAAGGTAGTAATTAAAAATATTGGAAATCGCTTTTGGAAAAAACATCAGTCAGATTTAAAGAATTTTAGAGCAACAACCGAAAAGCAGAGATTTAAAACGTTTAAAGTTGATATAGAGAATTTATCCATGGGAGGTAAATATGCTGAAGTTATTCCCAAGTTATTAGTAGATCAAAAAGTTTTAGATAAAATCCTATCAATGGGCACGATAAACGATTTTGATTTTCAAGTCGCAATCTCGTGCAATGGCAATACTTCCTCGTTGAAAATTTCGAGAAGGTACAAAAAAACTCGTAATGATATAAATAAATCATTACAAAAATTAAATAAACTGGATATTATCAAGTTCAATAAATAAAATTGTGAAATTGTCATCCAGAGTTCAATTCATGTTATAATTTGCTCATTAATCGCAATATATATAGCAATTTTAAATATTCTTTTCAGTCTTTCAATTATTTTGCAAAGTATCTTAATTCGACATTATTTTTTAATAACCATTAAATCCACTAAATTTCTCACTTCAAAAACGAAAAAAATAAAAACTTTCGAGATCTATCTTACACATTGTTAAAAAAAATAGAATAGTGCTTTAGTCATGGAAAAGGAAATTCTAGCGATGGTAAAATCTCCTGCAAGATACTCTCATTTAAGAAAAGGTAATGGTTTTTCGCGATCTGAGGTAAAAGAAGCTGGTAAAACTGTTAATCAATTAAAAAAATTAAACGTAAAAATAGATTACTTGCGAAAATCTACACACGAATTTAACGTTGAAGTATTAAAAAAGATAAAAATATCCCCAGCAAAAAAAGAGGAACGACAACCATTTAAACATAAGGAAAAGAAAAAAAGAGTCAGAGTTAAAAAAATTAGAAAACAAACTCCAGAAAAAGAAGAGTTGGAAACGCAAGAGAAAGTCAAAACTAAAGCTGAACCTAAAGTGAAGATCAAACCCAAAGTAGACACCGAACCAAAGGAGAAAGATGAGACTAAGACAAAAATCAAACCTACAACAAAAAAAGAGCCAATAAAGACAGAAAAAGAAGAGAAAAAAAAAGAAAGAAGCTCCCAAAAAAACAGGATTGGCGTTAACAGAATTATCTGGTTTAGGTCCAGCAACAGCAAAAAAACTTGAGGAAGTTGGAGTTGAAAATGTAGAAACGCTCTGTAGTGAAAACCCTAAGGAGTTAGCCTTACTCGTTAAAGGAGTTTCTGAAGAGAAATTAACTAAATGGATGGAAGAAGGAAAAACCATGTTGAATAAATAAACTTCTCCTTAAAATAATCTTTTTCAATTAAACATCAAAAATCGTGATTTATCGTTCAAATAAACTATTACATCTATAAAAAGGTAGATTTTAAGATCACAATCAATAGGATGCCTATTTGGTTTAGAGAAGTTGAATTCAACGGAGATGAAAATAACGGCACGATTATTTTTCACACGCATAATAAGTATGACGGTTCATGGGGTTCAAACGCTAAAATGGAATTTTCTTGGGAAAAAAAAGACAGGACGCATTTCTACCACCCAAGAGAAGTCCAAAGCTCGATTGACCAATACAACGCTATAAACATGGTTATCACAAAAAAAGAAAAATCTTGGTTAAACTCCCACGAGTTTGAAATTTGGTATGGGCGTAGATCGAAGCTAGTTAGGAAGAGATATTACCCCGAAAACGCCATTCACGGAATTTTTTATTGCGACATGACAGAGAGGTTATTCAATATTCATGCTACTATTATACGAGATCACTACGATGGTTTTAAGTCCTTCATTTTAAAGTCTTATAGTTCTCTAATCTGCCATTAGGGCATTAATTTTAATTTAATCATTTTTGAACTAAAACAAAAAAATTATCCTTTTTTCCAGGTCCACCTTTGGCCTCTAATAATTTTATTGTAAACGAGTTTAGTAGCTTCTTAATTTCACGCTTAGAAAAAAAATGATAAAACCTGTTTATTGTAATATTTTCGCTTGAAATTGTCCATTTAATGAATTTGTCCCCAAATTCCTTTAAGCCTAATTTTTTTTGACTTTTTTTATAATTAGGTTTAAAATTTCTTTTTGTCCAATCGCAAAAAAATTCAGATTTAAATTTTTTTTGCCATTTCCGCCAAACTGTTAAGAAAAAATACCCATTATCCTTTAATAGATTAGATATTTGTGATATTACTTCTTTTCTCTTGGCTTTAGACGAAACATGGTGAATTGTAGCAATTGAAAAAATATTGTGTATTGTATTGGTTCTAATTGGTAAATTAACCAAATCGCCTAAAATAATTTGAACTTTAGTTAAATCTTCCTTAGTATATTGAGAAGCATCTGTTAAATTTTCTCGAGCAATTTTTAAAAATTCGAGCGAATTGTCTATACCAATTAATCTATTAGTTGAAGTTCGAAACAATTTAAAGTGTCTTCCATTAGCACATCCTAAATCTAAACAAATTCCATTAAATAAAAAACCTTTTTTGGAAAAAAATGCCATTAAAGGTATTAGAGGTTTCCACGGTTTTTTTCGTTTTATCGAAAAATCCAGTGCTATTCTATCGTAAATACTACTTTTCATCGAAAAATTCAGTTTTCTAACTTAAAGAAATGTATAAAAATAAATGTAATCATTATAACATTTAAATTTTAGAATTACTCATTTGTTATAAATTAATGAATTAATGAATAATAAATTATAAATTAATGAATATTTTGTTTATTCAGAGTCTTTCAATCAAAATAGATATAAAAAAAAGAAAAGTCATGAAGTAAGAAATTTCTAAGTCTTGGTGTATTGCATTATTTCTTTGACTTCTAAATACGTAAATATAGACATTACAACGATTAATGAGTTTATGTAAAAAAATTCAAACCACATCTCAGAAAACATGTTAAAATGTAGGTATATTAAGCCGTCGTGAAAAATAGCATACCAAATTATTATGCCAAGAATAACCCATCCAGTTATTCCCATGAAATGACAAAATATTTTTCTTATTTCTTTCATCTTTTTGAATATTTTTTTTTATTTTTTTTAACCCTAAAATAAAAATATGTAAGGTGTTAGTAATCCCCTAATATAATAGGTAATTTGCAAAAAAAACTACCTAATAATTTAATAATGGATTTTATTTTAAAATTTTAGCACGATGATGATTATTCGTGTTATAGAACATAACAATAATTTTTTATAACAAATAAATGATTATTTTTGATTTTTCATGCTATTGTTTTCTTCCAAGTTAAAAAGCGTTAGTAAAAAGTTTCTTGCCGTCGGAGTAATCTGACCGTTTTTTACTGCATTATTCCATTTTTCGATTATTATATTGTTAAAATTCATGTCTTCAATTGTCTTTTTTCCGACTTGGATCCATTCGTCTTCATTTATAAGAGGGACATCAGTGCCTATTCCTTCGCAAAAGATTAATCCTTTATCCGTATAATAAATCTCGATTTTCCCTCTTGTTTTATCTTCTCTATCGATTAAAATTCTGAAAGAAAAGGGAAAAGTCCTACAAAATGTTGGTCTTAATTCATATATTAAACATTTTTTATCTTTATTGTCGTAAAAATAACATGTACCCTTAGATTTTTTTTTGAGTCCAATAAACGACATGCCTCTTTCAGTTTCAATAGGGGGAACGACCATTTTCCTAAGTTCTTCAGGTGTGGGTTTTTTTTCAAAAATATAAAATCCAAGGATTTCGAGAATTTCGTCAAGCGATAATTTCAATCCATTTTTAATTCTCATTATGTCTGGTTGAGTCACATTTACTAAAGTGTTCTTGTCCGTGCAGCATTTACCGCATCTCGTGCATTTAAACCTAAATTCTTTTGGCTTTTCCATGTGAGAATAAAAAAAGTTAAATTAATTAAAATTACTGTTTTTTTTGAAAAACAAAAAACAAAGTGATACCTTCAATAATGAGAAGCGAACTCAAAGCAAAGAATTAGTGCTCAATATTCATGATACTATAGACAATTAAAACTATTAAAAAGCTAAAGGTCAATATCATGTATGGAATCTGTAAAAGCTCATTGTTATTTGTTTGTTGTCTATCTTTATAGTTCGTAAAATTAAGGTCATCCTTGCCCAGCAGGGGATTCGTGCACTTTTAGCGTTTTTCCCGCTGATCTTTCAATAAAAAAACCTTTAAAAATAGTTAAAAATTAAAATATTTCGAAAGAAGTCTTTTTAATGAAATTGAGCTCTTTTTGACCGGAATAAGCGTTTTTCTTAGCGAATAAGTTGCGCAACCTTATCATAAAGCCACTTTCGGTCAATTTAAAAAGATTTACGGCATTCAGCCCCCAAACAACGACCGAGATGCTGCTCTCGTCGTCGCTTAACAAGAACTTGAACAAAAACGATATTTCCCCGTTTTTTAAAGTGATTTCTTTAAACTCCTTGGCTGAAACCATGCCCTCAACTTGATTTACGAATCCATCTCTTTCTTGCAAGTCCCTTATACTTATTTTACCGGAATTATATTGAGGTACGCTTGACAAGGGCGGGATTTTTTCAAGGCAATCGCCATCAAGAACCATTTCCATTTTCCCTCTCTTGCTCAAGTGAACCTCCACCGAGTCTTTGTATTCCTTTTTTGAATATCCTCCAATAACCCTGACAATCTCGTTATGTTTAAAATACTCACTGTCAACCACGCTAGATTTATCGTCCCATAGAACTATTTTTACGCTCCCCGATCCATCGTTTAGAAAAAACGAACTAACCTTTCCAACTGTTCCGTCCTTTCGAAGAAACTCTCTCTGCTTAAAGATTTTCTCAATCCTACCTAGCAATACGATGCTCCTCATCCCCTCCTTAATATCAGTACCTTTAATTGTAAATTCGTTGTAGTCAACTTCACTTTCATTATCGTTATCGTCAATAGAGTCGCCATGAATGAAACCAACATTAATGTCGTTTTCTTTAGCAACCACGAAAAGTGCGAAATCTTCGGTGATATAGCCCTGCCCTTCTTGCACCTTGCTTTTTACTTCACGATCTATCTCTTCGTCAGTCAAACCAATATCTCTCAGTAATTGGCGAACATCTTCAATCTCAGAGCCCATATTATGACACCTCCTCCTACTTAATTTTCAAGTTCTCCTTCGTCCTATAAAACGCGTAAGCAGAACAGTTTGTAATTGCCCTCACGTTATCCTTCAAAAGGTTCCTCTCGTAGGAATCGCCCTTGCGGCGTCTATCAGTCAAGTATATTACAATGGCGAGCTGGGTGCTTATTTGACGCCACCGTCCACATCGCCAGAAGACGGCGTGTAATTTTTTCAAATTAACCTTCGCTCGATTGTAGTCGAACACGGGAGCAAGTTTATGCGTTTTGTGGAGATATATTCTAACCTTTCTGAATAGCGTGGCAGGATCGTGATGCCACTTTATCTTAATATTTGCTAAGAACTCGCGATAATATCTTAACCTTCTCAAGAAATCTTCGACTATTTCTCTAACAATATTTAAACCATGGCCTGAAGATGAAGCAAGCTTGGCAAGTTCCTTGTCAGTCATCGAAAAATCGTCGATACTGACGCGATTTAGGAGAGAAAAACTCCTTAACAAATAATTTAGAATTTGTCCCTTCTTACTTTTTCTGGACGATTCAAGTTGTTCGCTAACCAAATCTATTGATCCAACCTCCTGATTATTGCCTTTGCTAGATGAACTCATTTTTCAATCCCTCTTTAATCTAATGGCGCGATAAAATAAATCTCTAACGGGGATAAAATGGTAGCTATAATTTTCTTTTTTTTCATGGAACGAGTAGTGTAATACAACACCTGGAAATATTGGATCTTTACCAATAATGGACTAAAACTCTCTGGCATTACAATCACTTACTTTATTAAATCGCACTTTTTTTTTATTTCTTGAACTACTCTTAAAGTGGAAATTATTTAAATAAAAAAAAAAAATTCTTAGCAAAAAATTAACATGCTAGAAAATCGCTTTCAATGTTGTTTTTTTTTTAAATAGAATTAGTCATTATGACTTTTAAAAATGAAATATTAAATTCAAGGACATAAATGGATGAAAAATGACAAAATATTACGCTGAGAAAAAATCACAAACCACATATTGGGTGTTTTTTGGCATTTTGGGATTTGTTGCGGTTTATTTTCCGCTCTTTGGAACAAGCATTCGTTATCAATTTGGCACGCTTTTCTCTGGTTTCTTTGAAATCGTACTTTCTACAATAGGGACAATCATGAAAACAATTGGAACCATAACTTTTCTTTTAGGACTACTCTACCTGATATGCGGACGATCGGCTAAAGCTTTACCCGTCATGTTGACAGGATTTTTCTTCATAATGATTGGCTTTTTTTGCACGGGAGAAAATTTCTTGTTCTTTTTAGAAGGAAGAGATGCGCCGCCAAGACCTAAAGGATATAATTGATTTCATCTAAGTCTTAACTCGTTCATCTTTTCGAAAATTGATTTAGAAAAGCATTATATTCCTGTAAGAATCGTTACTATATTCGAAAATACTTCATTCCGGTGTAAGGCCCGCAAATCACCACGATAATTAAAGAAACCACTATGACTTTAACGAACCCCGCCCTATGCCTGCTACCCGAAAGAACTGCGCCAAGAACACCGATAATGAGGGCTAATAAACCCAGCATCGAAAATAACGCTACGAGGAACTGGAAAGCTTCTGCAACCCGTCCGAAGTAATTTTCTAAAAAATTGAAATCAATCACGAAGATATTAGTTGGGGGATCTATTTAAACAAAAAATCAGAGTCGAGTTTTTCCTTTATATAATTTGAAACGAACATTTAAGAAAAAATAAATTAACGAAAAGAGCAAAAAATGAGAAAATTAAACGAAATAGGCGCGTGTCCAGGGTGCGAATGTTCGATTTCGATTTTCAAGACCAACAATTACAAGAGGTTTGCGAAGTGCGAGTTCTGTGGCGTGTCGTATCCATTGCCCAAGAGGGGAAAAATTTCGAATTCCGCTCTAATTTGTCCTATCACGAGATTTCCATTGTTGATAATAGAAAATCCGAGTCAAAAAGCTTACTTCTGGGCGGACAAGCCTTGTTTTACCTGCGTGGCGTTCGATCAATGCGAACCTGTCAATGAACTCGTTGAAGAGTTTAAGGTACTCGAGGTGTATGGATATTAAGAGAAGGATTATCGTTTTATTCGCGTTTGTATTATTTACATTCATGAGTCTAGCTTTTTTAAACGACTCACCTGAAACCATCCATAAAAAGGAGCAATTAATTTTTAATGCTGAAGAGCCTTTAGAGAATAGCATTGAGAGCACGACGCAAGAAAGCGCTAGATCAAGCAGTTCTGAATACATATTAGTTGATAAAGTGTACGCAATTGAAGCAGGGAGTGACAACATCACCTACAATAGAAATTTATACTTCATCAAAGGATATACTTACTACATCGACATTGAAATAACATCGCCGCATAATTGCAGTTTTGACCTGAAAATGTGGGACCCAGACGGTGTTGAATACAACATTTTTCACGACGATTTGTTTTTCGATCCGGAATATGGAAGATCTGTTTCGATCCCTTTTGGTGCTGCGTTAACGGGGTATTATTTCTTGAATATTTCCACGAGTTCTCAAGAAAGTTTAACCGTTCACGTGAAAATTGAACGAGGATCTCAATGCTTGCACGATAAAATGAATGCTCAAGACATCGAGAATGTTGTGTTGTTAGAAGTAGTGAATTTTAGCTTGGGTTATGATAAAATAGAGTACGAAAAGAAATTAGAGATGGATACGATGTATAAGTTCTACATTGGGAGAGTTTCATCAATTTCTATTAATTTTGATTCGGAAGTAAGGATTAGCTTTTCTATAATTACAAGCGGAGATACTTATTCTATCTTCTCTAATGTTTATCTCGCAGGGGTGGGAGAGGTAAACAAGACTTACTTTGGAACCCCAGATATCGGAGATTACACAATGAAACTCGAATTACTATCCAAGGACTCTGATGTGGAAAGAGTAAATGTGGGCTTCGTTATAGTCGAAGATCACGCGATTGGCGACTCTGTTAACGCCACGGTAAACGAAGAATCCGACGGTGAAGACGAAAATGAGGCTAAAGAGAGCGATGCGAGTGGAACAAATGAAACGGGGGATTTAGAAGAGATTTGGAACGTGACAGCTTCGATGCCGGTTGAATATTCTTTGGGAACGATACTCGCTACGGGAGGAACAGTGGGAACAACCGCAATGATGGTGATTTTCAACAAAAGAAAAAATACGGTAAAGTTAAATCTAGGTAAAAAAAAATGATTAACCTTCTCTTTTCTTAATGATACTTCCATTTTAAATTTAAAAAAAAATAAGAATAATTTTTTACATGCGAAATTGTTCTTAATAACAAGTGGAGTCTCTTGAAACCTTAAATTTAACCAATTTATCTTTAAAATTTATGGTGGAAAAAAAATAAAATATAAAAAAAAACACTAATGAAGAAGTTTTTTAATCTCGTAAATGAACTGTTTGGGCGTAATACCGTGTAACAAGCACTTATGGAGCAATAACACGTTTAAAGCATTAAGACTAGCGTTTGCTCGCTTGATTTTTAGATCATTCGTTAATTCGGTTAAGAATTCTTTTAACGAAAAATTTGAACTTTTAAACTCTCCAAAATAGCCTCCATACGCTATGAACATGTTAACCATTAATTCCAAGTCCTCTTCAGAAAATTTTTCAGCGCAATCGTCGCAAGCAACCCAAAAGAATTGTTTGGACTGAACAGAGCCCAATACTGTAGAAAACTCGTTTCTACACGCGGCACAAGTCAAAATTCTTGTTGATTCGTTGAAGTCGTGTCTAGAATCACTCATCATGAATATGTTTTATAACAGAAATATATAAAGGAAAAGATTTATTTGTCGAAATTGATAACGCTCGCTCGAGCCCAAGCGCAGCAACCGGAATACGGCTTGGAATAAGTTAAAAAATTACTTACAATATATAAAACGAGGGTTGATTTTCCCGTCCCTGAAGCTCCTGAAATCGAAACGACTAGCTTTTTCGAGAAAAATTCTTTCATAACATTGATGCTAATTGATTGTGAAATCCTTTAATCATCTTGCAATAAATCGAGAATTTCTCTTTCTATTTGTTCAATTTTAAGTTCTTTTTCTGACATTTTAGGTTGCAAATCTTGTGGATCGTTTTCGCGATAAGATGGAACGAGAGGGCCAGGACTTAAGAATCTTTGGAGCAGTATTAAAGTTGTAAGTTCGCTCATTCCATTGTTTTTTCGAGAGGGTTTTCCACTAAAAAGAAAGCTCGTTTGACCGCTGTTCTTATTTTTTTTAGACTTGTAAAAAAGAAGCGCACCAATGGCAATGGTTATTATTATCAGCGTGTAAACTGGGTTTTTTTGGTATGAAAGTAAGAACGCGACAATCAAAGCTGCATAGCAAAATATTTTTACACCCATTTTCTCAAATCACCTCACCATGGAATTTCTCTTTCGTGTATAAGTTTTATATCGCACCGTAAGAGTAATCTTAGAGTGATTATACTTTAAAAGAATCTTTTTTAATAGTCTACATGAAACAAATTGAAGACATGACACGCAAAAGAAATTTAACAATTTTAATATCATGTATCCATTATCTTTTAGATGTATTTAAAAAAAAAGTTTATATAAAAATGAAATAACACACATGTCTTGCGTACTGAACAAATTGCGCGCTGCCTTGTGTTGCATGATTGGATGATAAAATTACAGATTTTTGTGATTCTACAAGTAATAAATTGAAACGTCAAAATCCCACTAAATAAACATTAGTAATAGATTGAAAAAAAATTCAATAATCATGGTAAAACATTAGATCAACCATTCATTTAAAAAAAGAATTTTACAAAAAAGTCAATAATATAGTGTTGCGAGTAAAAGCTCCTTTGTATTATAATTCAAACAATAAAAAATTAATTTTTACTAAATTACGATAAAAATGTTGGAATCATTATTATAAAAATTATCTCTTGAAAATGCTGCTGAATTATATAGATCTTGCATTTTCTTTTTTCCACCGAAGAATTAATAAACACTTTTAATGCAATCGCCTTCAACTTGAATTTTTTAAAATGACATTTTTAGGTGGCAAAGTATGAATTTAATGAATCTAATCTTTTTTTGTAATGACAAAAAAAAAATGCATCTTAATTAATTATTACACTCCCTCTATTTTAAAATCATGATCCCATCAATAGATTTATAAAACTTACTCATGCATTATTTTTTTAAAGTTAAGATTAAAATTAAAAAATAAAGTAAAATAAAATAATCAAGGTATGGCATCAAATAATATTT
>JAUXAJ010000323.1 GCA_030620005.1 Promethearchaeota archaeon
GAAAAATAGTATCAACTTATCGTTAAAAATGGGGTGCGTATAGATGTAAAACTAGTACAAATTTTAAAGATAATAAAGTTTTAAATTAATAGAAACCAGATCTTTATTATTCTTTAGAAAAAATTACAAAACTTAAGTTAAATAAAACATTATTTTTTTTTTATCCTTTCTAAAATTCTCTGTTTAATCTTTTTGATAATTCTTGTTTTAAAAATTTTATTACGAAAATCCTAACTAAAAAGATTTCATATAAGATTATAATAAGTATTTAGAAGAAAAAATCCTAAATCTAAAAAAAAGAAAATCTTAATATGATGTGGTAAGTCACTGCTTAGACATTTCTGCGCGAAACCTCGCCCTGGCGGTCTCGCGTTTTCTCTTAGGTCCCATGTATTTTGGAAGATCGATATCGACGCGATAAATTGTACCGGAAAACTCAAAAGGCCCCTTGTAGTCATTAGTGACCGGAGAAAGCCCGTCTCGACCGATGTCCATCCCTGTTGATGAGATTATAGCTAAAATAAAAGGAATTGGGATGGAGCCGCACTCTTTTCCATCTATTGAAAGAGTGATTGTTGCTCTTTTTCCTTTTCTTAAGAAATGAGCCCTAACAGTGCATTTTCCAGTAGGTACCGGGATATCGGAACGCACCACGTGATGGTCCGTAAACATGTTATAATCTAATACCAATTGCGTGTCCTTGATGTAAAAACTAAATCCTCCATTCATCGTCCCCAGCGCAACCATTACTCCTTCAGCACTGTCATCGGGACGGTGGATCTCTGCGTCCATTATCCAAGTACGATTTCCAAATGGTGGAGCTACTTCCACAGGTAGGTGGCTAATTGGCGGATAATATGTATACTTGCGATTTGCGTGTACCGATCCGGGTTGAAATCGGGATCCAAATAACTCTAATGTTCGATCATCAAGCGGGAGCACATTATAGCGCCCCGCCTCTACCCACCATAGATCAATTAATTCTCTTAGTTTTTCAGGGCGTTTAGAAGCAAGATTGTGGCATTCAGAAAAATCACTGTCTAAATGATATAACTCCCACTCCTCATCTTTAAATGGTCCACCTTGCCCGTGATGGGTAACTGCTTTCCATCCATTGACCCAAATGCCCCGATGACCAAACATTTCAAAATATTGAATGTGTTTATGAGTGGGTTCTTCAGGTGCAGCGATGGTATAAGCCAAGGAAGTCCCTGAGATGGGAATCTGCTCATAACCATTATATTCTGGAGCTGATTCAATTTCAAGGAGTTCTAAAATGGTAGGTACGATATCGATGACGTGATGAAATTGATTGCGAATCCCTCCACCATCTCTAATGTGCGCCGGCCAATGAAAGATTAAAGGGTCACGAATTCCACCGCCATGTGTATTTTGTTTATACCATTTTAGTGGAGTATTACCCACTTGGGCCCATCCCCACGGAATGTTAGAGTGACTACGCGGACCGCCAATATCATCTAATCTATCTTGAATAGCGTCAATATCTTCAGATCTTCTATTAAAAAATTTTAACTCTTCCATAATTCCCGCGTGACCGCCCTCTTGGCTGGCACCATTATCGGACAGTAACACAATTAATGTATTCTCTTTCTCACCAATCTCTTCAAGGAATGAGATTAAACGCCCAATGTGATGGTCTGTATGATCAAGGAATGCAGCGAACGCTTCTTGCAATCGACACGCAAATTTTTTCCTGTTCTCGGACAACTCTTCCCACGGTTTCACACCCTTATTTCGAGGTGCTAACTCAGTACCTGGGGGAATGATACCCATTTCAAGCTGTCTGCGGTACCATTCTTCCCGCATGACATCCCACCCAGCATCAAATTTTCCGCGGTATTTTTCAAGAAACTCTTTCGGTGCTTGATGTGGGGCGTGTGTAGCGCCAAACGCTAAGTAAAGAAAGAATGGCTGATCAGGTCGTATTGATTTCTGATCACGGATGAATGCCATTGAATGATCAATGAGATCCTCTGTAAGATGATAACCTTCTTCAGGACCATGGGGAGGATCAATGGGATGATTATCATAGGTCAATTCCGGATAGAACTGATCGGTCTCCCCTTGCATGAATCCATAAAAGCGATCAAAGCCACGCTTGAGAGGCCAGCTGTCAAATGGTCCCGCAGTAGATGCCTGCTCCATTGGAGTAAGATGCCATTTACCAACCGCAAATGTGGCGTATCCTTCTTCATGCAAGATTTCTCCCAGAGTTGCAGCATATGGCATGATGTAGCCCCGCATGTGTGGAAACCCAGAATTCATGTTAGAAACTGCCCGCATTCCAACTTCATGGTGATTGCGCCCTGTCAGTAGGCAAGCCCTTGTTGGGGAACATAATGCCGTGGTGTGAAAGTTGGTATATCGTAACCCTCCATTGGCCAGACGATCAATGTTCGGGGTCTCAATTGAAGAGCCATAGCAACCAAAATGGGAAAACCCTGTATCATCAAAGAGGATCAAGACAATATTTGGGCTTCCGTCTCTTAATAGATTCGGAGCGGGCCACCATGGTTCTGAATCCTCAAATGTTCTACCGATTTTTCCTTTAAAAATCTCTTTTTTTTTCATGTTAATAATCTTCTTCTTATAATCGTTATTAAATAAAAATTTTATAATAACTTAATAATAATGAATCTTGAAAACTTTAAAGTTTTAATATACTATGATTTCAAGTTTTCAAATAGTAATTTGCCTAAGCATATTCTTGGTTTTTTTTTTATAAACAAAATTTAGTTTGATTGTTTAGATCATTTGGATGTGCAGTTGAGCCATTTGAAGCAATCGGAGCGGTTCCAGCTATTAATATTATATTTCCAATTCTCACTGCCCTTGAAAAATCAATAGGTTCTTCATAAGGAGAAACTGATGACATATTTTTCCGCTTCATGATAATAATTTTAATCAAAAATTAATGAAATTGAACTATAGAAAAAAAGGTTAAAGTTTTCCGCTCACGGTTATCTTTTGAAATTTTTGACCTTATAACATGAGTTCCAATAGTTTTATAAATTTTGATTTAGGATTAACTAATAAAATATGAATATTTTTGTTATCCAACCAAAAGATTTATTATTTTAAATTTGCTTTAAAATTTTACATTAGAATTGAAAAATAATTGAGGAATATTTCAAAATGAACATTAAAATTAAATTTGGAATTATTTCATTAGTGGTGATTTTATTTCAGTCAATATTAAAAGTAATTGGTGTATTAATCACGGGTAGTTTGAGTTTTCTATCTGAAACAGTTGATACGCTTATTGATATTTTATTCGTGACTATAACAATCTATTCTATACATCAAAGTGAGAAACCCGCAGATTTAGAACACATGTATGGCCACTCAAAAATGGATTCTATTGGGGTTTTAGTCGAGGGTTTAATTTTAACGAATGTTTACGCAGTTTTAATATTTTATGCGTTTCAAGCGATTATATCTGGCGATTTTAGAGTTTCTAATCCGGAAGTAGGCATCCAATTGTTAATAGTTTCATTCATCGTGAATTTGATTTTTTCAAGAATTTTAATATGGCAAGGAAGAAGCCGCAAGAGCCTTACTTTAGAAATTCAAGGCTTAAACTTATTTCAAGACTCCATACGAGCCATAATAGTATTAATAAACCTTATATTTGCTATTTTTAACATATTTTTTTTGGATCCATTTTTTAGCATTGCCCTTTCCATCTGGATCATCATAGGATCTGTTGGATTAGTAAGAAATGGAATTAATAATCTTACAGACACTAATCCCGTAAATTTTTTCATTATTGAAGAAATTAGACAAGAGATCTTTAATTTAGATCACGTTAATGGAGTGCAAGATTTAAAAATCCGGGCAAGCGGAAATAAATTATTTTTGGAAGCTATTTTATCTGTAGAAGATCACATTTCAATAGTGCATGCTCATGAAATAATAAAATCGATTAAAACTTTAAGCAAAAAAGTTTTACCATTATATGATATTGAATGCATCATTTCAATGAATCCATTGTCTAGTGAAACGAGCATCGGCGAAACATTAATGAATTTAATTTATTCAATGAAACCAGAATTCCCGGATGTTGTTGACATTAAAAACCTCAACATCTTTACTTTCGAAAATAAACTTTTTATTTCTTTAAGTGTTGTTGTAGACGAATCTCTTACACTTGAAGCAGCTCATGAAACAAGCACTCGTTTTGAAAACCAATTAAAGAAGGAATATCCTCAAATCTCAAGAATTATTACTCATATTGAAGGACAACCACTTGCGGGAAGTGCATTCACAGAGCAGGTCGAATGTCTAGATATAAGTTCTGAAAATATGCCTATAATTCGTAAAAACATTGAAAAAATACTTAGATCAAATTTAAAAGTTAAAGGATATCACGGTTTAGAATTCTGGACGGCAACAGATTGCTTTATTCTAGAACTTCATGTGTTTTTTGAAGGATCTCTCAATATATCTATGATTCATAAGGAAATAAATGAATTGGAAAATAAAATTAGAACAAATCTAAATATTGAAAAACTTGAAGAGGTCATACTCCATTCTGAACCTTTAAAAGGCAGAATTGATGGAACCATTTTTTGAACGAAAAGAAAAGTATCGTATCTGCTTGAAAAACAATTCATTAGGAAAAAAACAGTCAAAAACCAAAGCTATATTTATCTAAGCCAAGTTCTTTTTTCATTGTAAGAATGTCTTGCTGAAGATTTTTGTTTATAGGAATACCCGTCTGTTTTCTTTTAATTTCTGCCATGTATTCTTTTTCTCCAGCAGTATAAATGCGATCTTCACCAGGAGCTTTTTTTGCACTCCTAAGGTCTCTCATGATGTCCCCGGCAGTTTTTTTAAAGGAGTCAAGCAAGATGAAATCCTCGATGTTAATCGCTAAAAAGAAATGCCCAACTTTTAATCGTTTCTGTCCTTCTTCAACAATTCCTATAGTATCTCTTAAAAATATTCCCTCTTGTAATGCTGCAGATAAAACTTCTACTAATGTAGCATACCCATATCCTTTATACCCAGAAGTTTCTTCTCCTTTGCCACCTAAAGGTAATAACGCTGCTTTTTTTTTAGCCATGCCTTCTAAAATCTTACCAGGATTTGTTTCTGTCTCGCCATTGTCCGTGATAACTACACCATCTGGAAGAGGCTTATTTAT
>JAUXAJ010000011.1 GCA_030620005.1 Promethearchaeota archaeon
TATTTGTTTACGATTTAACGCCAGAAAAAACAAAAGAGCTCAAAGAGAAATTAAAAGAATTAAACCTATAAATTTTTTTATATTTTTTTAATTTCTGTTTAATTTTTAAGTAATAAAAGGAACGAAATCTAACGATTTTAAAAAAACAAATCTAAATTTTATAAGATGATTTATCAAGAATGTAAGAAAAAGGGATTGTTAATTGAACAACATTCTTGTGGAAAAGTGGATGATTCTTTACCAGATATGGTGGATGCCGGACTTAACTGCATTCACGCATTAGAACCTGCTGCTGGCGTAGATTTAACAGATGTAAAAGAAACTTTAGGTGATCGACTCTGCTTTATGGGAGGATTGAATTCTCAATAAAAAGATACCCCCTAATGCGCACATTATTACTATAAATAAAAGATCATGCAAAAACTTTAAATAAAAATCTATTAATTTGTGAAATGATTGACATTAATAGAATATCAAATAAAAAACCAGTTATTTCGATATTGAAACAAGAATTTCTATTAAACTAAAATATCTGTTTTGCAATTATATATATTTCTATTTAAAAATTTTTTGAACAAATTCACCAATTTTTTCTATACCTTCTTGTCCTTCTGGCGCAAACGTAGCAAATGTTTGAAAAATATGACATAATCCCTCCCAAATGTCTAGCTGACTAGAATATCGGGAGTTTTATTTGGGCAACCGAAGTGAAATCTCCCATTTCTTTTTTATAAGATCTCATTCTGAAACTATAACTATATAGAATGTTCCCTTTTAACTTAAATTCCCTATGAAGAACAGCAAGAGCAGGGATATCTCCTCCAACTCCTTGTTGCTTGTAATCAATATTAAATGTAACGTTTTCCCGGCGAGGTAATTCGTGAATGTGTTTAGCCTCTTCTAAATCTTCCATTGTATATGGCCATGCACTTACGCTAAGAAGTGTCCCTCCCATATCAGAAACCAATAAGCCAGCATCATCCTTATTTGTTATTGCAACCCATCGGACATCGGTTCTGTTACCGTTTTCTTGAGGTCTCACATAAGGATGAATTATTTCTTCTACTGTAGCCGAATAAATCCCTACCATCGCTCCAGTTTTTCTATCCAACATTGTTTCATATGGACCCTTTCCGTACCAAGTTATTTTATTAAATTGTCCTGGAATTGATCCTTGCATTCCAAAGCGAATCAAGTTTTTATTTGGAGTGAAGTTATTCTCAATAAGTATATCCCCGCTACCATAAATGGTATAAATAGTCTTCAAATTTTTTTCAGCGTTAAGAACTTCAGATTCTACTGTGATCCGGACAACTTGAGGTTTTAATTCTTCAGTATTAATGTTAATTACTTTTCTTTCTTTACCGGCTATTTTCCAACTGATGTCTTTTTTGCGTTCTCTCATCGATATTATATCAATTTCCCCTAAATCGTTATCAGTTTGCGCTCTCCAAAAGTTAGGCACGAGAGGTGCTGAAAACAATTCCATTCCATTAGAAACGAATGATTCGATTGCTCCGCTTTCCTTTCCAATTTTAACTTTAAATTTTTCTCCCTCTACGGTTATTGAATTAGCCAATTCAATCTTTTTAACTTCAGGCAAGGTTTCTACATCAATTTCTGAAACTTTTGGCGTTTCGTAATGTAATATAAATTGATCCCAAGCGACAATGTGTCCTTTTTTTGCCCATAATGCGTCTTCCTTCAGAACGAACTTTATTAATAAAAAATACTCCGTATTGGGGACTAAATCAGGTGTTTTAAACGGAATGGCAATTTCTTTTTCTTGTCCCGGTTCTATGGGTTCTGGTGGTAAAATGCCCTCTTGAATCTTGATTCCATTGGCAGTTAATTCCCAACAAATCTTTACAAAATTTAAGGTTATAAAGTTATATTTGTTATGAATTTTTACTTTTCCAGCAAGTAAATCAACTGGATATGCCTTGATGTCTTGATATACCTTTTTCACTTCGTAAAGAGAGGGATTGGGCTTTCGATCAGGCATGACAATTCCATTAATACAAAAATTTCTATCGTTTGGACGGTCTCCATAATCTCCACCGTACGCCCAAAACTCTTTTCCGTCTTCTGAGCGTTTTCGAAGACCTTGGTCAACATAATCCCAAATGAAGCCTCCAACGCTGTTAGAGTATTTTTCAAATACGTCCATGAATTTTTGAAAGTTTCCCAAACTATTTCCCATTGCGTGAGCGTATTCGCATAACACAACGGGTTTTATTTTTCCCTTCTTTAGGTCCCGTTTTACAGTTCTTTCAAGCCTTTGTGGCGAAAGATACATGAAACTTTTTACATCAGGTATCTCGTGGTCGTAATCACCTTCATAATGGATGGGTCTGGTTAGATCTATTTCAAGGGCAGCATTTTTCATTTTTTTAAAGTTTTCACCTGAACCCGCTTCGTTGCCTAACGACCACATGAATATACAAGGATGATTCTTGTCTCTTTCAACCATGCTAACCATTCGATCAACGCTCGCGTCAGTCCATTTTGGGTCGCTTTTTGGTAAAACATTTAGGAGACCATGAGATTCTAAATTGCACTCGTCAATAACATAAATTCCATATTGATCGCATAAATCGTACCACTTTGGATGGTCAGGATAGTGGCTGGTCCGTACAGCATTGATGTTATATTGTTTAAGTAATTCAATGTCTTGTAGCATTCGATGGAATGGAATGGCTCTTCCGTGATCAGGGTCATGTTCGTGCCTATTCACACCTTTAAAAATTATTGACTTTTCATTAATGTATATACCACCATCGTTTTTAATTTCTACTTTTTTAAAGCCGTATTTACAGTGCTCTACTTCAATTATCTCATTATTAACATTCTTTAAAAATATGAAGAATTCGTAAAGATAAGGTGATTCTGCGGACCACTTTTCTGGATTTTTTACTTCTGCTTGAAGCTCTACAATTGTTTCTGCGTTAATACTAACGTTTAAAGCGTGTTTCATTAGAATTTCAGCGCCCACTACATGTTGTTTCGCATCTAATAATAAAACTTCTATTGAATTAGTGTCAGATTCGTTTTCTCCGTAATTACAAATTTTTATCCTTGTTTTTAACACTGCGTCTTTATATGCATTGTCAAGCTCGCAGTAAACGAAAAAATCTCTAATGTGAACCTTCGGTGTGGAATAAATGAATACATCCCTATATATTCCTGAAAACCTGAACATGTCTTGATCCTCTAAATAAGAGCCATCGGACCACCTAAAAACTTCTACAGCTAAAAGGTTATCTTTTTGCTTTACATATTTAGTAATATTGAATTCTGCTGGTGTCATGCTCCCTTGATTATATCCAACCTTCATCCCGTTAACCCAAATGTAAAACGCAGACTTAACCCCCCCAAAATGAATGAATATTTCACGATCATTCCAATGAGAAGGAATATTAAAATTTGTTCTATATGATCCAACGGGATTATATTTGTGACTAATGCTTGGAACATTCCTTGTTTTAACACTGCGTGGATAATTAACGTTTGTATAAATTGGAATACCATATCCTCGCATTTGCCAGTTGCTTGGGACGTCAATTTCGTCCCAATTACTTGCATCGAAGTCTAATTTGTAAAAATCTCTTGGTCGGTCTTCTGGCTTTTTTACCCAATTAAACTTCCAGTTTCCATTGAGTGAATGATAATAAGACGAATCATCAAAGCTTTTTAGCGCTTCTTCTCTACTCTTATAAGGAATTAGAGTGTTGTGAGCGGGCTCTTTATTTTGCCCTATAATGGTGACATTTTCCCAATCGTTTTTATGAGTTGATTCTTCATTCATGAGTTTTTCCCTAATTTGATAGTATCATAAATAGATGGTGTTCTAATATTAATATGAAAGAGAATTAATCAAACAATATAATTATGATTTTTCTTCTCATTTTGTTTTTTTTTATTTATAGAATCAAGATTCTTCAATTTAAGGAGGTGGTTAAAGGCCTTCCAGCTTTTCGGTAAGTCCTCTAAAACCAAATCATTATCTTGAAAATAATCGATATAAAACGGAATTGAAGCTTTAAAAGAAATATTAGAACCTGACAAATGAAATTAAACAATATTTAGAATAAATATTCTAAAGATTCGTAATAGGATTTTCAGTTGATCAAAAAACTTAATACTTACTAATTTTTACAGAGTAATGAATTAAAATGATAGGATATATTGATCGAATTACAATCGATCCAAAGGTTTTATCAGGGAAACCTGTTTTTAAAGGAACTAGAATACCAATTTCTATAATATTGAAAATGTTACGCGATGGAACAACATTTCAAAAGATAATAGATGAATATTCAAGGCTTACTGAAGAAGATATTAAAGCAGCTCTTGATCACTCTATTTTTCTTGTTGATCATCCTGAGGAAGAAATATTTAACATTTAATTATAACTTTTTTTTAAAACTATAGAAAAAAATAGTGATTATGGAAATTATCATAGATGAGTGTTTGGCGAAGTCAACACGGTTAATTTTAAAAGAAGCAAAATTTAAAATCATCAATATAGAAGATATATTAAATTCAGGCGTTGAAGATAAAAAGATATTTGAATATGCTACTAATAAAAAAATTCCAATTATCACACATGATCGAGGATTCGGTATACTTTATCATTTTTCTCACTTTTTTAATAATAATCTATGAAAATAAATATTAATCTATAATGATTATAATTATTATAATAATTATAGAATCTTATAAAAATGACAACTACAATTCAAATCTCTGAAGAAACAAAGAAAAAATTATTTCAAGTGATTAACCGCCTTGAAAAAAAGTTGAATCGTAGAGTTACATATAATGAAGCTATTGAATTCTTACTTAAAGAACAAAAAGTTGATGTAGATAAAGAAAAATTTCTTGAAAACATTAAAAAATTCCAGGGCATCTTCAAATATGGTGAAGGGCAAGCATTACTAAAAGAATTGAGGCGAGAAGATCGTGAAAGAGAAAAGCGACTCGTTAACAGATTCAATAACAATTGATACAGGTGTTTTGATAGAATTTCTTGAGAATTCCCCATTAGGGATTGCGTTTTATCAAAAAGTATTAGAAAATCCAGAAATCAAAAATTTTTATTTGAGTCCGATTGTAGAAACAGAATTGAAATATATTTTTTGCCGACGAGAAGGCTTTAAAAATGCAATTCAGATAATATCTGAACTTTTAAAAGATTTTACCGTGTTATTTGAAGAAGAGTTAAGGAATGAAGCAGCTCAATTAAAGTGTAATTATACAATTTCCATTGCAGATAGCTATTCATTGGCAGTGGCAAAATTACAAAAAATTCCAATTTATATGAAAAAAGAAACGGAAATCTCTAATAATTATGATGAGTTGTCTAAATCTATTGATATTAAATTCATTGACGATTTAATTTGAGTGATTAAAAAAAAAAATTAAATGATTTAAAAAAATTTGCTAATTATGATTGATAAAAACAAGAAAAAACAAACACATGAGATTATTTTTTGATAACTTCAATGGATATTAAAAGGACATTTTTTTAACTTCATCCAAATTCATTTTCTTCAAGAAAAAAGCTTCGTGTAGAATTTGGTATTCTTTTCTGGTTACAATATCCCTAAATTTTTCAGCGTTTTCTCGCGTTATTTCAAACGCATTCTCAATTTTCTTGCATGGGTAATCCTTACAAATTCCACAATTTTCAATTTCTTTTTCTAAACAACACTCTCGCACGTTATATTCGCACGATTCGTTAGAAGCACATCCGTTGCAGGTCATTTCTTCTGGAGCAAGTATTTTATCGCGCCAACCCAGCTTTTTCATTAAGATTGCAACTTCGGTCAGTTTTTCCTTGTCATTGCTTAAAGTTGCAATATATCTCGGACAGAGGTCACATCTATCTCCACAGCAAGCTAATATTATAATAATCACCTATTTTTAATTAAAAAATTTTAATAGTCTTCAAGATTGTTTTATATTCTCGTGAATTTAAGTAAATACATTCATGCTTAAAATTTTTCCCTAATACGGTCCAATAATAAAGTAAATAAAAAAAAGTAAAAAAAGTCATGTTTCATTTTTTTTTTTCTTACCTGAATAAAGATAGATAAGACTTACTAACATTGCCCAGAATAATATGGTCATTAGCCAACCAAGGTTTGCGTCGATATCAAAAGAAATTCCGATAAAACCAAAGCAAGCAGCATACTCCAATACAATGTAAGGAATGAGTCTCGACCATTTTGTCCTGAAATCTATTTTAAAAATAATATCCAACAATAACTCAACTACCAAGTATGCTAAAATTAGGATCATGTATATTATTATCCATAACTCTTGTCCAATTAACAGGTAATTAATGAACACTAAAGATAACGGAATCATTAAAGATAACATGACCACGCCAATTTTCTTCACTATTTCTAAACGATCTTTTTTCATATAGATTAAGATCACTATTATCGAGAGAAAAAAAATGATTCCCGAAGCAATAAACACCCAATCAAATACGCTTATGCTCATTCTTTTGAATAATTTTATAACGTGTTAATGTAAAGTATTAATCAATACAATTTAATAATAGTATAATAGACCAATTTTTAAAAAATTAATGTGAGAAAAAATTAATTAAATTTATAGCCTTTTTCTTCCCAAGCTTTTCGGATGACTGGATTCTTTTTGATAAACTCGTTTCTAACGGATTCTGGAACTCTATTCATTAGGCAAGCAAAGTTGATGCAATCAGAGCATACTTTCAATTGTATTACTATTATCCAAATAATTATTCCCAAAGAATATAATATAAGCTGAGGAATTAAATTTCCCACTATAAGAAATGGTATTGGATATAGCATGAAGATCAGGGCACCAACTGCAAATTGAATTTTTTCAGACTTACTTGTTGGTCCAGGATCATATTTCGATGTCTTTAATTTTCCTTTATCAATAGGACAATGTAGACTCTTTTGTTCATCGTTTGCATAATATGGGCAGTGATTGCATACCATCCTACTTTCCCAAACATTAAAGAAAAAGAAGCTATAACAGATCCAACCTCCAAAAAAGATTATTTTAAAAAGAAGTTCAAGATTTGCGAAAATTACTCCTATCACCATTGGAATTAATCCAATAAACATTGGCAATGCAAACATTAATAAATACTTTAATTTCGGGCGACAAAAGATTTTCTCGTGTAAATTACAATCACCACATTCACTCTCATCTTTCCAAATACAAATTTCTGTTGCTAACCCGGTAATTGGTCTTTTACTTTTTTTAATTTCTTTAGTTTCCAATTCTATTCTCACTATTCACAAGTTATTATTTTTAGTCTTTTTTCAACACTTGTAAAAAAATCATTTATAAATTGTTTGGAATTGGATCAATAATTTCTACATTTGGTATTCGTCTAAAGCTTTTATCATGAGTGCAGAGTCTTGTAATCTGTTGAGAAAGTAAAAAAGACAAAATTGTTGCATCTCTACCGCCTATTCCTGCATGAGAATATTTACACAATGCGGAAAATGTAGAATCTAACTCTTCAAACTCTAGATTACCTATTATAAAGTCCAAGGAAGAAAACAATGCCCATTTTTCCTTAGCAACTTCAGGTCCTAAGCGTTTTACCAAATAATGCATGACTTCAACCATAACCACAACATTGACTGCAAATTTTGATTCATCATAAATTTTGCTAAAATGATCTTTCATATGAGGATGCTCCGGAGTGGTTTGGTCAAATAAATATATCCAATAATTTGAATCAATAAATATTATTGGTTTTGTTTCCATATGCTTTTAATCGACTCCGGCGTTGGTTTTTCTTCTGAAGTGGTTTTAATACATCCCACAATATTTTTAAATATTTCCTCCTTTGTAGGGCTTTTCTGCAGAGTGATTGAATTGTCAGAATTAACTTTAATTGTCAGTTTATCACCGGCTTTAATCAAAACCTTATCTCTAATCTTTGCAGGTAAGGTCAAACGACCTCTATCATCTATTTCTACTTTTCCCATAATTATACCCATACCCATATAATTGCCCATTATTTTTAAATTTTTTCAGAGAAATCATTCTCATTAGAATTCAAACCATGAGAGATGAATCTGCTTAACTTCCTCGAGCTGGACGGGTTTAATTATTTTTTTATTTAATTACTTCTTTTAATTCTCCTTATTAATTTCAAATAATACTTTTAGATTTTCTTTAGTATTTAATGCCGCATTGAAGGCATCTTCAGGTCTTTCCAACGGAAATATTTGGGTTATGAATAGATCTGGAGAAAACGAAGTACTTGCCAGCATTTGAACGGCTTCTGTAAAGTCTCTTCTCGTATACATTAGCGTTCCTATAATTTCTTGTTCTCTATCTTGCACGTTTGCCATGTTTACCTTTACTTCGTCTCCGAACACGCCAACTACTACCACTCTTCCACCCTTTCTTATGAGATCCATTGCATCTCTAATGCTCTTTTCAATTCCCACGGCCTCAAACACGATATCTATTCCTTCGAAAGGCTGTTCATTAAGAATTTTTTCTACTGGATTAATTTTCGAGGCATTTATTGTTTGAGTTGCCCCAAATTTTTTTGCCAATTCGAGTCGTTCATCAGAAAGGTCCGTTACAATTATATTATTAGCCCCTGCTTTTACAACGCAGAGTAAAATAGATAATCCAATCATTCCTGCACCGATAATCACGATATTTTTATTGAAGATATTTCCGCCTCTCTTAACTGCGTGTACTCCAACTGCAAGAGGCTCTACAAGTGCTGCATATTTTAGCGAGAGATTATCTGGTATTTGTACGACCTTATCTGCGGGCACTACTAAATAATCGGCCATTGCCCCATCTCCTTGGCATCCCATTACTCTTAAATTTTTACAGATGTTATATCGCCCTTTCTTACAATTATAACATTCTCCGCAAACGAGACTAGGTTCAACAGTTACTCTATTACCTGCATTAAAAACCGAAACGTTTTCTCCTATCGAGGAGATTATACCAGAAAATTCATGTCCGGGCGTTGCAGGTAAGGATATAAAAGGATGTTCTCCCTTAAAAGCATGCAAATCCGAACCACATATTCCACAATAAGCAATTCTTAAACAAATTTCTCTTGATCTTGGTTTTGGTTCACTGACTTCCTCAATTATCACTTTGTTTGGTTCAAGAATTAAAATTCTTCTCATTTCTAAAAATAATCAATATTTACTTCTTTGGAAAAAAACTTCACAAACTTAAAATATGTGGAAGAATATTAAAAAATGATTAAGTTAATCCACTACTTCTGTTACTATATCCTTTTGTTGCATTTTAAATTTATATATTGAAAGCATTTTACTGGTTAAATAAATAAAAGGTTCTTCGATTCCATATCCTGTTTTTGATGAAGTAATTAAATATTTATCAATATTATACTTCTCCTTTATCTCTAAAGCTGAATTATTGACATACTCAAAGTAATCTTTATCTCCATCCAATAAATCGTATTTAGTGCCTACAAGTATGATTGGAACATGTGTAGATCCAACTTCTTTTAAAATTGATAACCATTCATCAATACTATCTGTTAAAGTATTAATTCGAGCTAAATCAAAGAGGATCATTGCCCCATTTGTTCCCTGTAAATAAGATTTATGTAAAGTTCTGAACCGTGCTTGACCCCCTACATCCCAAGTAATAATTTTACAAGGGTTAATGCCTTGTCCGTTATTAGTGTTAACAATTTTAGAGTAAAAATTAACCCCAATTGTCATTAGTAGATTTTCAATAAATTTCCCTTCTATATATCTTCGAATGTAAGTTGTTTTCCCTACACCCCCATCTCCCAAAACTGAAACTTTAAACAAATAATCGTAAGTATTCTCTGACATCATTTTCCCTCTTGTATTTTACTTTGAAAGGATTACCCTATTTTTAACCTTTTCTATTTAAATTAAATACTTAACTATTAAATAAAAAATCTTTCATTATAAAATATAGATTATAATTTATAAGCTTAAAATGTAATAAGCTTAAAATCCGACTTCCGTGTATTATCAATATTATTATTACTTTTTCTTCTATTTTCTTAAATTCATAGATTATACGATACTTTTTATAAAGTAATTGTCTATATTTCTCTTTTCTCGGTACTTTCTTTCCTAATTCAGGGAATGTTTTTAATTGATTGATGGTATTCTCTAAATCATCTAAAAAAGAAGTAATATCAATAAAAGGATGGTTTCATAATTTTTTTTGATGATTTTATAAAATTATATATATATTTTATTTATATTATTTTATCATGACAAATAAAACGATTTCATTGCCTGAAGAAGTATATTCTGCGTTAAAAAAGCAAAAACGTGAAGGTGAATCATTTCCAGAGCTTATATCACGGCTAATAAAAGAAAAGGAATCAAGCGAAAAAAGTTTAGAAAAGCTTGCCGGTTGCCTAAAGGATGATAATGAATGGGATCAAATTTTAGAAGACCTCTACGAAGATCGAAAAAAACCAGCAAGATTACAGTGAGAATAAAAAATGGTTGTGGTAGATACAGATTTTTTAGTTGCATATTTGAGAGGAAAAGATAACTCTTACGGGTTTTATCAACAAATAAAAAATGAACAAGGGAATTTAAAAACAACTGTTTTCAATGTAGCAGAATTATATAAAGGTTGTTATAGCATGAAAAATGTCGCAAAAGGTTTAATAAAAGTAAAAACTCTAGTCGAATCGTTGAAGGAGATTTTACCATTTAATGAGAAAGCCATTCAAGAATATGCTAAAATTTCAGCAGATTTGAAAAAAAGAGGTGAAAAGATTGGAACAATGGACGAGTTAATCGCTAGCATATGCATTGCTAGCAATGAAACTTTCTATACTCGGAATGAAAGGCATTTCGAAAAAATAGAAGATTTATCAATAATAAATTGGTATGATATTGGACAGCAATTAAAGAATTAAATATCTAATCTCGATTTTTAATTAATCCTTCCTTTCTTTATATATAATTTTAATATTTTAAATAATGATATAATATGAGAACAAATCTCGCTATTAAATATAAAAAAAAACAAAATAAGATGAGGATATTTAAATATGAAAACTGAAAGTGAAGGTATTAAAAGATATCCTAAGAAAATTCTTGCTTCGTTTCAGCTTGGAAATCTTGTAGGGTTAATGATGAGCCAAATAACTGCCCAACAATTGACATTTTACTATCAAAGCGAAATAGGACTCGATATAACTCTATTCCTTATAGCCCAAATCATTTACATGCTTTTTAACATGTTCAACGACCCTCTTTTAGGCTATTTCTGCGATAAGTCAACTCGATTCACTGAAAAATGGGGCAAGCGATTTCCGTTCATTGTAATGGGCTCCATACCTTATAGCTTCTTGATTGTCTTTCTTTTCATGGCACCAGCAGTAAGTCAAGTAGGACAAATCGGCGTCTTTCTATGGTTCTTGATCGTTCAATGTCTCATAGATGGCGTCTTTTCGCTTTACGATATCAACAGGGTCGCTCTTTTCCCTGACAAATTCAGACATAATAAGGACCGAAAAATAGCTGGTGTTATTACAACATTTCTCGAAACAATAGGAGTTTTACTTGGAATTTTAATTCCCGTGTTAATCGTTGAAATTTATGGTGGAGATGTAGGATATACTTTTCAAGCAATTATTGTTGCGATTATTGCTTTAATTCTCTATTTGTTAATGATCCCTGGAATACGTGAAGGTCCGGAAATGATACAACGCAGAATGCGCTTAGATTTAGAACCACATGACTCATTTTTCGCAGGAATGAGAGATGCCTTGAAGGATAGGGACTTTATTGGTTACATGATTTTATATGTGACTTATTCTGGCTGCATGGGGCTAGTAATGGCTTCAGTCCCTTTTGTTATTAGAGATATTCTTCAATTACCTAAAATTGGGGAAATAATAACGATATTCTACGTCTTTGCGGTATTGGTTACAGCTCCCTTCTGGTATAAGCTTTCCTTTAAATTAGGAATAAAAAAAGTTGCTACAATAGGCGGGTGTATCTTAGGATCCGTAATGTTATTATTTTTGGTTATCCCTGAAGGTGAAGCGGGCTTACCCATTACAATTTTTGGATTAATTGTTGCTGGATCTGTGGATGGGGCAATAATAACCATGACGATGCCGCTCTTTTCTAGCGTGGTTGACAAAGCGACTGTAAACTCGGGAAAACGCAGTGAAGGAATGTATCAAGGCACGTTTATCTTCCTTAGTCGAATATCAATAGTGATACATGCCATTATTTTTTGGTTCGTCCAAACCATTTTAGGGTACAATCCGCAAGGGAATAATACAACTGAACAACTCTGGGGACTTCGGATACAAGTAGGTGTTTTTCCCATCATAATCATTGGAACTGGACTTTTAATCTTTTGGAAATTTTACAAAATTTCTGCCGAAGAAATGGAAGCCAACACTAAAAAATTAAAAAAACTAGCTCTATAATTTACATGTTTTTTTTATTTATCTATTTTTAAATCTAAAGAATTGAAAGAGCTTAACCTTCAGAGTGATATTGGAGAAATAATGAGTCTCTGCTAATTTTTTTAGTTACTTCTGTTTCAATAAAAATTGGACTATTGAATTAATATATAAAATAAATCATATAAAGAATATAAGATGGTTTTTATTAGAAATATATCTTATAAAAAAAAAAAATAAATAAATAAAAATGTCTCGAGGTAACGACTCCCCAAAATTGTGTTGGGCATGTGGGGCAGAATTAGAGGTTTCACATAAATTCTGCAAAAATTGCGGTAAACCAGTTAAAGTTCATGAGGCCCCGGCCAACCAACCTATTTCCCCAACTCATAAGGCCCATGATCCTCCCTTGAACACGGTTCCTAACTCTAGAACAACTTCAATTCAAAACAGAAATGGAAATAGCCCCCCAAAATATTGTTATATTTGTGGGGCACAATTAGAAGAATCAAACAAATTTTGCAAGAATTGTGGTAAACCAGTTAGATTTTACGAGAATTCTGCCAACCAACCTATCGCCCAACCTATCGCCCCAACAACTTCAATTCAAAACGAAAATGGAAATAGGTCGTCAATGCAATATCCTTCTCAATTAAAAAATCAAAATTCAACTATTAACCCTCCAGTAATTCAACGTATTGATCAACTAGAAAAGAAAATTAACGAAATTGATATCAAGAAACGATTTGAGACGATTGATTACAAATTAAATGCCCTTTTTGGTGAAGTTCATTTTGATCAAAATTTTAAAGATTTGGAAAAAAAAATCAATGAACAATCTTCAAAAGAGGAGATTTCTCATTTAACCGAAAAAATTAAGAATCGACTTAAAGATTTAGAAAAGAAAATGGACGAACTGGCAACTGCAGACGACATCTTGCATCTGCACGGGAAAATTGATGCCTTGAATTTGGAACGCTTTGATTCTATATTAAATACCATCGAAAATCGTGTGGCGAACCTTAAACCGGACGAAAAAGTAATGAATTTAGCCAAAAACACGGTTATTCGCTTGAACACTCTTGAAGAGATAATCAGTAACTTCAACATTGAAGATCGAAAAAGACTTATCAAGATTGATGAGAGACTCAATAGTTTTGAGAATAAAGTCGAATCCATGAATAAAATATTAGCTACATTGGTTCCGTCTTTAGTGAAGCTTACAGAAAAAGTAAATCAATTGCAAACTACTGTTAATTCAAATTTTTTTAAAATAAAATCAAACCCACCTCTCGAAAAATTCCCCGTTTTATCTCAACCATCGACGAATCTCGCCCCTTTTCCCGGCCCAAAAATAAAGTCCCAAGCTCAAAAATCTAACGCCCAAGAATTACCACCCTCCAAAAAAGAGGAAATTAAAAGTGGAAAACCTTCCCAAGAATCCACGGATGATAAAAAAGAAAGTAATAAAGATAAAAAAAAGATTTTAACCATATAATTTTTCACCTTAATTCTTCCTTCTTGAAAAGTAAAGGAGTATAGTAGCACGAGCAAAAATTATTTTGACCTTTAGAGTAATTTCAGAAAACTTGTAGTTGTTTTTTCTTAAAAAATCTTTATAAACTATTCTCAAGGGAATTCGGTTATTTTAGTTGCTTCCTTCTTATTCTTTTTCTTTCTTTCTTAGTTAAAATTTGTTTTCGTAATCCTTCAGCAGTTTGACCTTTTAATGCGTTAATAATTCGAATAACTGCTCGGGTGAGTGGTTCGAAGCTTTCTTGGTGGATTTTGTCTATGGTATCGGCAGGGTCGAATAGATAGGGCGGTGCAGTTAAAAACGATACGAACGGTACTCCTGCAGGTGGGTAAAAAGCTCCGTCAGTAGGAGGTCCTTCCATTCCAGGAATCAATCCGTCTGGAGGAAGAAACATCGAGCGCTGTAAATCTTCTTTAATAATAGCGTCTTCTGTGATTTCTTCAAGTGCGAGGATTCGACTTACAAACCACCATCGTACCGTAGGAGCGTCTAAAGGGATTAATTTTCCGTTCTTGCTTCTTACATCTCGGGCAACGTGTTCTAAATGAATGGCAGTAACTATTTTTTTTCTAAAATCTTTATTTCCTTCCACAAATGCTCTTGTCCCTATACCACCAGCCATGTGGGCGCAATTCATCAGAAACATCAAATTAAATGGTCGTTGTTCTTTAGGAACTTGAGACCAATATTTTGCTTGACCTAATACTAAAGCCATCCCTGACGCGTCTTCTACAGCCGAGTTCCAAGGACCGTCGTGGTGAGTTCTAATAACTATCCATTCTTCAGACATTCCCGGTAAGGTGCCTGTTACGTTATGCGAAGTAATTTCTGAAATTTTTCCACTATAAGATATCCTGCCTCTTACCGTGCCTTTTTCCATTAACTCAGTAATACTTTTTCCGTTATTTTGACTAACCCAAACGCCTGGAATTTCTCTCTTTATCGCATCGTAAGGGACATAATACTTATCTGTTTCCCAAGGAAAACCTGAAAGAATCCCCACGTAACCTAAAACCTTATTTTCTAATACCGGGTCAAAAACACTCTGTAATCTAATGTCAAATGGAATGGTCATCTCTAAACTTTCAAATTCATTTGATGGATCGTAATATCGGTCTACTCCTGCTAAATATTTCAATAACTTTATTGGCAATTTTAATAATTCCAAGTTATCAACGGCAATCTTTCCAGATATGGATGTATCATCTGAAATCACGCGTAATTCGGCCTCGATACCCTCTGTAGGTGAAGTATAGGGAATTGGGAAGCATGGGATATTTACCACGTCGTTAGGCTTATCCACTAACCAAATTTCAAGGTTGGCATCTTGAGCTTCCCACTTTTTTACAGGCATGGGATCAAGGTTAACATCTTCCAGACCGAAAGCTTCAAAGTGTTCTTTCACCCAGTTTTCTGCCCAAACATCTGCGGGGTATCCGGGACGTCGAATGCCTTGGTTGAATATTTCAGCAGTCCAAGCCATCATTTGGTCCATGGAAGGAACAGTTTCTTTTTTTATTTTACTCATTCAAATCACTTTTAGATCATAAAAAAAATAATTATATAATTTAACAATATATTATTTAATAATTATCCTTACGATTGGATTATTTTTAATTTCCCTTCAATTTTTTTAAATTTTATTCTGGTATTCTCATTCATCGTTGGCTTTATTATTTTTGCCTTATCATGAATTACCACTCTCAAAGAAATCTCGGAGATTATTCACAACAAATTTTCTATACTCTAGAGCGGAGATAATCTGGGATTTAACGTTCAAGGGCTCTGAAATAACAAAATGATCTTTTATATCTGCTTCCATTTTAGCCGCTCCAATTACTATTCCAAGAATGTAATAGAAATTTTTAACTGCGCCTGTTTCTTCTATCTCTTTAGCATCTATTGCATCTTTAATATGGCTTAATAATGCTTTTGTTATTGTAAATTGGCTAGTTCTTTTTTCTATTTCGCCAATTTTTTTTGATTTCGGCGCAGATAATAAAAACATTACTTCAAATCTGTGAAAATCTTGGCTTGCAAATTCTAGAAAAAATTCTACAAATTTTAAAAAAAGTTCTTTGTATGAACCTTGATGCTTGCTAACAATCTTATTGAACGGATTTAGATAATCCCTATAATAACTAAACCTTATGGCAAACCAGAGTTCTCTTTTGCTTTCTACATATCTATAAAGACCAGTTTGCGATAATGTGTTCAATTCTTTAGCCAAAGCTCGAAGATTTAATCCACGCGCTCCGTATTTAGTAACTAGTCGCTTTCCAGCTTCTATAATTTCGTTGAACTTTCTTTCTCTTTTTTCTCCGCTTACCATGCATAAATACACCATGAAAATCTTGGACTTTTTTGAAAACAATGGGAAAGGTACAAAAAGAATAACATTTATTAACATTAAAATTAAAATATTTAGTATATAAAAAAGTTGTGAACTTTGTTCACATTTATGACACTAAATAATAATTAAAAAAAAAATAAAAAGTAAAGGAAGAAAATTTCATGTCTAAACCAAAACTTGAAAGATCATACATTGCAGGAATAAGTACCAAGAAAATGGTATTTTATTCGTTAGGCGGTATTCTTGGAGGAATAATGTATTCAATGTTCAACCAATTGCAATTCTATATGGCATCCCTATTATTGATTCCTCAAACTGTGATAGCCCTAGTTTTTCTCATCTATAGTATTGTTGATGGAGCAAACGATCCAGTTTTTGGTTATTTAGCGGACCGTTCAAGGAAATACACTGAGAAATACGGTAAAAGATATCCGTGGATAATGATTGGAACTATCATAGCCCCGATATTTCTCATTTTATGCTTTATTCCTGTTGCTACCATAGAACTTGACGCGAGTGGTGCTGTAATCAATCAAGAAGCGATGATTCTAGCTGCCATCTGGATCATTCTTATCATGTGTATTTACGAGTCGTTTAGGACGGTTTCTGAGATAAATCTTAGTGCGTTGTTCCCTGATCTATTCCGTGGTGCAGGGGCAAGAAGAAAGATAACTTCAATCATGGCAATCATGGGGTTTCTAAACAGTCTTATAGGTATTGTTTTAATTCCATTATGTTTAGCTATTTTTGGAGGCGTTACCAGCACATCAGCGTATATAAGTACTGTTATAGTAATCGTTATTCTTGCGTATCTATTAACAATTCCGTTTAGTATAGGTGTTAAGGAACCAGCAGATCTAAAGCAATTGCGCGTGGACTTAGATGCGAGAGGGAAAAGTACTTCTCCAATAAAGGAAGTACTTATTCGTGTGTTTAAAGATAAAAATTGGATGGCGTTTACTTTAGCATATTTTTGTTATACCGTTGCTGGATATTGCTTGCTGGCGGGAATCAATTTTTTTGTATTACATTCGTTAGGCTTAGGTATTGAAGCAACGATAATTCCGCAATTAGGGGCGCTTCTGATGAGCATCGTTTCAATTCCGATTTTTGCGAAGATATCGAAAACCATTGGTGCCAAAAAAGGCTATTTAATCAGTTTAATCTTCATGTGCATTTTATTCTTTTCAATGTTCTTTGTTACGGATATAACAGGGTTTACTTTAGCTCTTTTTTTTGGAGGTATAGGTTTAGGAGCAAATGGCTACATGTACGCCATTATTTCCAGTGAAGCTATTGATAATGCTGTCGTGACATCTGGAAAGCGGGAAGAAGCCACCTATAACGGTATTTTACGCATTTTTTCAGGATTTTGTTACTTCTTACAAACGTTAATTTTTGCGATAGTTAGCAGTGCCACGGGTTATAAGCCTTCATTAGGTGCAAATCAAAGTGAAGCCGCCAAATTAGGTCTGAATCTACAAATCTCGCTAATTCCCCTTGTTATCATGATAGTAGGTGTATTTATCATAGTTTTAATGTATAACATTACCAAAGAGAAAGCCGATGCAAACAGAGAAAAATTGATTGAATTAAAACTCTAATATATTTACATTTTTTTTTTTATTATATCAATTAATTAATGAATTCCGTTAGAGTCTATTTTTTAAAACGGAAAAGAAATCCACAATTTGGGCACTTCTCGGGAAAGAAATCAGCATCGGAATGTTCACGAATTTCTACTTCAATCTCATTTTCTTCTTGCTCTTTCATGTAATTATTTTGTTTTTTACGAATTTAAAGATTAAGGTGAAACCTAATGATAGAATAGATAGATAGAGGGATAGAATGAATACAAGAATGAAAAGACCATAGCGCCGGTGAAAATCTGCAAGATTATCAAAGCGAGATAAAACAATAACAAATTTTGTGGTTTTAGATGAAATAGATTTAATACATAGCTATCATTTTAGAATCATACTCTTGAAAAACATTAAAAAAGTTACTTGACTAATCTTTATTCAAGTTAATTTTATATCATGTTATCTTTTTGAATTATTGTGATAATTGAAGAGCGTAAAAAAAAGAAGACTAACTTTACAAAAAAGGGAAAAAAGCTTACTATCGTGATGATAGTAATATTCGGATTTTTTGTTCCTTACGTCGGATTTTTTTTGTACGCAATGGAAGATTACAATTCTTGCGCTTATAATTTGGCTCCTCCAGATCCTGATAATTTTAAAGACATTCACGCTTCTCGACTCAATGCGATGGCAATGTGGTACGAAAAGAACATAAGAAGGTATCACATGCCTCATAACATGATCGTTAACACTCATTTTGACACGGCAAAATCACCTTACGATGACGAAGCAAAAGTGATAAGTCATTCGGTGACTTACGATTCTGCGGAATGGACCGGTCATTATTTAATGGCTGAAGCTTTTCGCTACGCGGTTCACAAAAGAGAGCGAAAGTATGATTTAGCTATAGACGCTAAATTTAATATTAGAAACGCGTTAATTGGTATCGATAAGATACTACACGTCTCCGGTAACGGTGGAATGGCGAGATACGCTTGGCCCGTTAGCGTATATCCGCATGACGATCCAGCAGATTTTGAAAATCACTACGAAGGCAAATGGAACGGAGCAAAGTACATTTACGAGGACGATACTAGTCGGGACATGCACAATGGTGTAATCATGGGCTTAGGTTTCGTATATTTATTAGTTGATGACGATAATATTCGAGAAAAAGTCCAATATTTAGTTGAAGACATGCTGGATTATTTTCTCGATACTGGTTGGCTTTACATGAAGCCAGGTGACGATCCTAATGGAACTGACCTTGATTCGGGATTTTGGATATTTGGAACCGCTGGGATTTGGACGTTGTCGTATTTGAAAGTTGGTTGCCTCGTCAATCCCGATAAGTACGAAAAATTATATCATGAATACGCTCATGAAAGGGATTACGCTCATCGTTCGGCATTACCTTTTATATCTCGAACGAACGTGATTCAATCGTATTATGGACTGCTCTTAGATTGGGAAGTTCTATTCATACTGTTAATGCTTGAAGAAGACCAGGGGCTTCGAGAAATTTATTACAACTATATAGCAGAAGTATATGATTACACCAAACATGATAGAAATGCTCAATTTAATACAATGTGGCTCGCAATCAACAACATTAACGAAGATAACGCCAACGAAGAAGAAAAAATAATTATTGGAGATATTGGAGATTGCCTCATGCGATACTATGGCACAATACAAAGATTTCCTGGAAGGGCTATTAGTTTGAAAAATGAAAATATTGACAGATCAAAATCAGAAAATTGGGTGAATTTCTTTAAATCTGGTATTGGATCTTATTTTTATCCCTTCTACAGGGAGATTTATCAATTTGAAGTTGTTGCTGATACTGCATTAACTCCAGATCTTAGACCGCAGACTGATTATTTGTGGTCTCGTCCTCCTTACTGGTTCGAACAAGTAGGCGATGGCACAATGGAAGGCCCGGGAGTTGATTTTACTGCTGTATACTGGGCTTGCCGGTATTATAACATAATAAAAGCATCTTCTGACTATAATGCAGTGCTTGAGGTGGAATATGCTAGCTGAGCAAGAAATGAATGTTGACTCCTTTGAAAAAAAAAGCAAGCAAGTTACTTACTTGGCATTTCACAAGTCTCAATTCGTGGCAGGAGTGTTGTTTATCATAGTAGGAGTTGTATCACTTGTTTATTATGATTATGGTCTGCTTACTTTTTTGTTTGCTTTCCCTCAATTCTTTGTGGTTGGGTTATTACCTATGTTAGCTGGGATTATCATTGTAGTAAGAATTCTTTTAGAAACCGAACGAGTAGAAATCATATCCACGGACGATTATTTAACAGTTAATGCGGGTTGGATCAAGAAAAAAACGATTAAGTTCGAAAAATCGACCATGAAATATTCTGCTCTAAGGTATAGAGAAACAAGAGCAAAAAGATGGGTTATCGCGGTATCTCTCATGACTATTGCGGTTGAAGTGATATTAATAAATGCAGTTGACCTATATGGATACGCAAGAATTGCGCCAATTCTCTCAATCTTGTTTGTATTAATCATAATAGGTATTATAATTTTTATTTTCTTTCCAAGACGATACATTGAAATTGGTATTAATGAACGGACTGTCTTTATTCCATATAAAAATCTTTCGAAAACGCAAGTCAATACTTTGCTCCAAATGTTTGATCTAAATCCAGATTTAATCAAACGGCAAGATATAAAAGACATCATTCAAAGAAATATAACATCTCAGGTTTCAACCTTCGTCCTGGGCGTTTTCTTGCTCTTCCTTGGAATTCTTTTTTCAGCTTCAGCTGTTTTTTACTACGGTACTTTTACAAGAGTAATTGCTCTCGCATTGGGCATGAAACTCATCTTAAGAGTCCTTAGCGGAGTACCCTTTTTTAATGAAACTAACGACCAAAATTTTTATTTAGGACAATCACCACGACTCACCTTTATAAAAACTATAGATGTGGAAGTAAATACGGAGAATTCCTTTTCTCCTCTTAGGTATCACCCATTAGAAATCTTTTGCTTCTGGTATCTAATATCACAAGCGTTAAAGTACGGCTTCCGTTTTGTATGGTGGACATATCTAACAGTAAATTGGTTTTATTTTATCATTGCAATTTTATTAATTGGGCTCATATTTATTCGATGGTTTAATCCTATTGCAATGAGAAATCTAAAATTTCGGGATTTCTCGATTGCTATTTGGAAACCCGGCTTGTCTATAAGTAGAAGCAATAAATTTGAAAGCTTTAGAAATCTCCTTAGTCAAAAAGTGAGGTTATTTTTATCTGACTTCAAAGATATTTTGACTGATAAGCAATTGTTTTTATCAATAATAATTTTCGCACTCTTTCTATTAACATCTGCGATTTATTACTTGATAGGGGGATATTTCCTTCTTTTTTAAATTCAATAATCATTGAAATCATTAAAATTATAGATATTGGAAGTTTAACAATGAAGAAAGGCTGGTAAGATTTTTAAAACTCAATTGAAAAAAAAATTAAGGAATTTAAAGTCCAAGCTCTTCTAACTTGGCGAGTATTTCTTTTCGTTTTTCTGGTGTAATGCCGTATAGTTTACGACATTAAGATAAGAGTTAAAATAGCTGTTTCTTTTTAAGTATTTTTAATTAATGAATTAGATAAAGAAAGAGCTTAAAGTAAAACGAGCGAATAGTATTTAAAATTTTCACATAAATTATTAAATAGAAATGTGATTGATATTCATATAGTTAACATTTTTTAATTTAATATTTAGAGGTACGCATATGGAATTAATAAGCTCAAAGATTCCAGTAATTTTTATTGGAAAACCACAATGGGAAGCCGGCTGGCCGTATTTAGGATTTGACAATGATTCGTTGATGGAATCCATCCTTGTTGATTTAAACTTGAAATTTCCTAACATTAAATTCAAAACTCGGGAAATTGTTGGAACGTACGAAGATGAATTAATAACAAAAATTCAAGAAGATATCAAGGAAGCAGATGGGATTATAATTTTTACAATTGGTCACTATGGAGATCCGGGAATAGTTCAAGCTGGTATCGAATTTATCGAATCTGGCAAGTTCACAATTCTTGCGAATTACATTTACGGTGGAGATCATACTTTTACTAAGATTCTTGCGAGCATTAAAGATAGAGACTTTCGAGTATGCCCTATCTCATCACGAAATATTGAAGATTTCTACAAACCTATTGATATAATGTTAAATGTGCTTCGGATGAAGGGACAAAAAATCTTATGTCATGCCAGCGACTCAATAAAAATTAATTGGGACAGAATCTTAGGACTAGTAAATCCCGAACGGAAAAGAATTTTGAAAGAACATCCCGACTTTATTGAGCAAATCGGAAAAATGAGTGGAGACAAGGATTTTGAATTTTACACGGATACGGTTGGAACGGACCAAGCTCATCAATGGAGGAATGACGAAGAAAAATGTAGAGAAAATTTAAAAACTATTTTTGGAATTGAAATGATTCGAGAAGAACCGGACGAAATTCTCAAATATTACGACGAAGTAAATGAAGAAGAAGCAGAAAAAGTTGCTGAAAAATGGATTAAGAACGCAAAAAAAGTTGAACCTACGGAAAAAACTATATTAAATTCGGCAAAATTATATCTTGGATTTAAAAACCTATTAAAAAAGAAGAATATTAAATTTTATACTCCCGATTGCGGAACATTTTTATTGTGTGGAAAATTACCCGCCTACCCATGCTTGGCTTTCTTTGAATTGAGCAACGAAGGAATTTACGGTACTTGTGAGTCTGACATGGATTGTGCCATCAGTAATTTGTTTGGTCACTATTTAACTGGTCGTCCAGGGTACGTTTCTAATCATACTTTTGATTCAGTTAATAATCAAATCACTTACATGCATTGCTTGGCCCCAAATAGATTACATGGTGTTGATGGTCCACCTGCAGATTATGAAATTGTATATCACGGGGAAACTCATCTTTTGGGAGCTTCTCCACGCGTTAAATTTCCTATAGGAGAAATCGCAACTACAATAAAAATAAGCTTGCTAAATAAAAAAATCGAAATTCGACAAGGTAAAATTGTTGACAATATAATTGACGACAAAGGATGCGTCTCGAAGATGCTTGTAGAAAGTGACGTAAAGAAAATTATAGAAAATTACGATTGGGAAGTTTTTGGTTGGCATAGGGTTTCGTTTATGGGAGATTGGAAGGATCAATTCCTAATAGGGGCAAAATTATTAGGTTTAGAGATTGTAGATTTGACAAATTAATGATGCATTCTTTTTAATTCGTGTATCTTCTTAGAAACACTAATTTTTTAATTCTCATAATTAAATTTATATATTTTATACAACATATTTGAAATTAGTACAATTTAAACGTGATTTTTAAATGCAAATGAAAAAAGATTTTCAGCCAGCTAAAGAATTCCAATTGTCCACAAAAACATTCATGTCTAATTTACTTAAAATAATACCGAAAATGGATAATGTAAGAAAGCAAGCAGAAGAAATCTTGCCAGAAATCAAAGTTCCTAGTAAAAAGATTTTAGCTCCCGACTCCAAAACCATTCAAAACGATTTAAAAATAATTTGTAGCGTTCCACATAGAAGAATTGGTACAAAAGAAGCGAATGAAATTGAAGATTTTATAGAAAACAAGTTTAAAGAGATGGGTTTAGAGAATATAAAAAAGGAACCGATAAATGTGATTAATTGGGTGGCGACCAACTGGAAATTAACGATTTCCACAAGTAAAGAAACCATTGAAATACCATGCTTTTATGTATTAAACACGGAATTCACGAGCAAAGAAGGATTAAGTGTGCCACTAGTCTACGTGGAAACAGGAACAAAAAAGAACTTCAGAAAAGTAGATGTTAAAGATAAAATCGTGGTTGCAGATATTGAATTCCCGACTTTATCCCTTGGAAAGCTCTTAAAATTGGCGAAGATTTATTATCTTTCTGATCCTAAAAATACTGTTGACGATGCTACAGAGATCATATTAACCTTCGCTTTAACGAATTTTCCTCCTCGAAGTTTAGGAGGCCCTCCAAGAAAAGATTCTGTTTATTGGCGAGCCGTTCAAGGAGGTGCTTTAGGAATCATTTTAATATTAAGAGATTATCCGTCAAATGTTAATAGTCACTGGGGTCCCTATGATGGAGCAATGAAGCAAGTTCCTGGTTTATATGTGGGAAAATACGATGGCATGAAAGTAAGAGAAATGGTCCAGTCAAACGAATGTGAAGGCACCTTAATTCTTGAAGGTTATAAAGAACCTAGTATTGCACACAATGTATGGGGGATATTACCTGGAAAAACTGACGAGATGATCATGGTATCTAGCCACCACGATTCTGCGTTTGAAGGTGCTTCGGAAGATGGAACGGGGGTTGCCATGGTTTTAGCTCAATTGAGAGCTTGGTCAAAAATTCCGAAAGAAGACAGGCAGAAAACTTTATTATTTTTATTAACAGCAGGTCATCTTTACGCAGGTATAGGAGCAGAAACATTTGCTCATGAATACAAGGATAGCCTGTTAAAAAATGTGCTGGTTGATGTGAATTTAGAACACATGTGCGCTAAAGATGTTGAGGAAGATCCAGAAACGCACGATTTTAAACTACTTAATAATCTCTCTCTTGGTGCCGTATTTTTGTCCCAAAATCCCATGCTTGTAGCTCATACCATGAAGGCGTTTAAAGAACATGAAATTGAGCGCATGATATTGATTCCAGATAATTTCTTCGGCACGGTTCCAATTGGAGAAGCAGGGCATTTCGTGAATCAAGTTGAAGATATGAACATAATTCATTGGATAAGATCTCCCTATTACCTGCTTACCGCAGAAGACACCTTAGACAAAATAGATGTGGAAAAATTGGGTCCAACTGCTCAAGCTGTAACGGACATTATAAATTCTTTAATGCATGTTCCAAAAGAAAAATTTTAAAAAAACAATATTCTCAATCAATTAATTTTTGGCCTCAAGTGGAATGATTTTCTTTAAAAATGATTTTCTTTAAAAAGGAAAATTTAAGGAGTAGAATTCCTTTTTAGAATCAATCACATTCAAATCGAATTTACTTGATCGAACCTTATCATGATTGAGAAAAAGATTTAAGACTTGCGAGGTATTTAATGGAGTTTTTTATTATTCTTTGTTGCCTGGTGATTTCAAGCATCGTTGGCTCTTCTATTGGATTTGGAACTGTTCTAATCTTAATATCACTTCTAAGTTTTTGGATTGATGTAAGGACAGCAGTGATATTAGCTAGTTTCTGGAACTTTGTTTTGACAATCTTTAATGCGCTTAAATACCGACACTACTTTGATAAATCTTATTGGAAAAAATGCGTGGCAACAGGTATCCCAGGTATCATTTTAGGTTCTTTCTTAATAGCAATTGCACCAATCCAATGGATTGAGATGACACTAGGCCTTTTTGTTTTAGCGTACGTATTTATTAAAATCAAAGAAATGGTAAAAAATGAATCGCTTAAAAGAGCTGAAAATGGCAAGGAATTGATTGAAAATAATAAATCATTACCTGATATTGCTATATTTGCAGGAGGCTTCACTTATGGTTTTTTAGGGGGCTTAATTGGCGGTTCTGGCCCAATAAATGTAATATTATTGGAAAGAACCGGGCATGAGAAGGAAAGTTTTATAGGAAATTTCGCCATGACAAGCATTACCATGACTATTTTTCAACTAAGCGTGTATATTGGGAATGATTTATTTCCCGTGGAATTTTTAAGTCTGTTTTTAATTGGACTTCCTATAATATTCACTTGTTCTTTTATTGGACATAAATTGACAACAAAAATTCCAAAACGCACGTTTCAATTAATTATCATGTTATTACTCCTAATAATAAGCCTGAGATTTATTTTTTCTTTATTATTTACTTTTTGACCACTCTATGAAGGACATGGTGTTCTTTTCCATATAAAAAAAGTAAAAAAGAAAAAAAGAAGATTTGAGTTTAATATGCCATTAGAATAAGGATCCATCCCACCATGATGATTGTTCCGCCGATGGTATCAATCCAGGTGAAGATTATAAATCCCAGTATTAAAACAAACCACCACGCATATGATATCTTACTACTTAGTGTAGGAAACAACGATAGAAGTAATAATACCGCACATATAAAGCCAACAACTCCCGTAATGATAGTCAATACATCTCCAGAGGATAACATGCCAAATGCAACGATAATTGACCAAATACTTCCAATAAGAATGACTATTTTTGAAGCCAAGAAATTTTTTCTTTCACAAACTATCTCTACAAGACAAGCAATCAAGATTAAAATAGCTGGCAAGAAGAGATTCGACATTCCAATTATAATGGCAAATATTAACATTACACCACCAACTAGTAGCAATAACCACCACTCGAATGGAATATTTTTCAAACTATTTGAGTTAATTATATTCATGGCAATAAAGAGAATTATGGCAAGTATTATCCCTATTACCCCAAAAATGACTGATAGAATCTCTGCAGTAAAGATTAAAGTAATACTATCTCTAACTGCGATTAATGCCCCAATTAGAGTAATTACTTTAGAAGCTGATGTTCCAACCCGCGTATGCTCTCCCATTTAAGTTCACTTTTTTTTGTTCGACTATTTTATTTTAAACATAATGACTGTCTTTTAAATTTTTTTTATTTTTATAAATTGAAAATTTAGATTTTATAGAAATATTAAAATAGCAAATAAACGAACTTATTCTTAACTTCTAATTTTTTGAAATAACATGTGAACTGTGACGAATCAAGAAAAAATAATGGAAAGGAGTAAAGGAACAACGAGAAAATTTCTAACTTTTGGTTTTCCAAAGTTAGGAACTTCAATTATAATGGGATTTGCAGATTTTGCCTTGGCCACGTTATATATATTAGGCTATCAAATAACGCCATTTCTCGTGGGTATTGCATTATCTTTAGGAAAACTTACTATTGCAGCATCTCAGTTTTTTTTTGGATGGATTAGCGATGCTAAATACACTCGTTTGGGGAGAAGAAAGCCCTATTTAATTGTAATGAGTCCCTTTCTTGGATTATCTTTCATATTGCTATTATTACCTGGTTTAATGTTAGAACTCAATGATTCCAACGCATTATTCCTTTGGTTATTGATTTGGTATCAAATTTTCAATATTTGTTATGGCGTTACAACGCCGTATAATTCCTGGATGGCTGAACAATTTAGAGTAAATGACCGGCCAAAAGCGGCTCAAGTCCAAAACACATTTGGATTTATCGGAACATCAGTAATTACAGCTTTTTCAATGATTATATTGACAGGATTTATTGAAAAAATAAAAGATAACCCTGCTATAATTCCGCCAGAGTTTTTTTATAGCGTGATAATATTTGGGATAATCCCGATAGTATTATTTTATTTGGCATGCTTTTTAATCCCAACAGAACCCCAATTCAATATTGAATCAAATATATTCCAAAATTTAAAAGCAATTTTGAAAAACAAGAATTTTTTATTAGTAACGGGAATGCAGGGTATCTCCAGCATTGCTACTATAATGTTAACCGGCATCATGTTAATATATGTCGTGGAAGTCTTACAATTTAGCGATTTTGATTATTACATTGTAGCTGCAATAATGATATTTGGCATTTTGATTTTTTTATATATTTGGATGAAAATAATAAAAAAATTAGGGAAAAAAAAAAGTCTTTCTTACATTTTTCTGGTCGCAATTCTGTTTCTCCCCTTAACTCTGCTAGGATTAATTCCAATGGAATCGTATTTTGTTTTTGGAATAATTTTTATTGTGGGATTAGCAGGATGCCTAGGTGGCTGGGCGTTATTTCCTAGTGTAATGTACGCAGATATTGCCGAAGACGACGAAGTTAAAACGGGAGAATTAAAAGCTGGAATCTACACGGGATTCCCTAGCATAACCTTAAATCTTTTTCAAGCTTTAGGTTTATTCATAATGGGGGCTATATTAGAACTGCCAAGCGTAGGAACTTCAAATTATTCCTTCGGTTTGGTCTTATGGGGTCCCATTTGTTCAGTGATTTTTGCTCTTACCTGGATATATACGAAAAAATTTATAACACTCGATTTCGATTGGGAAAAAAATGACTAATCCAAAATACAATTTTTATCCTAAGATTATTGAAAGTGACATAAGTAATAATGGGAATTAAATTACATTTTCTCATTGGATTTCTCTTAACATCTGGAATCTAATATAGTCAATATTATAAAATTTTATAATTCTCTTAAATTTTCAATTGACAATGGATATTATAATTATCAAATAAAAAAAAAAAATAGATTATAATGAAGTATAGAATGTTTGGTTCTTTAGGATGGGATGTATCAGCGCTAGGTTTTGGGGCGATGCGATTTCCATTAGATTCACAAAGTAGAATCATGGAAGAAGAGGCAATAAAAATGATCCGATATGCGATTGATCACGGCGTGAATTACATTGACACAGCGTTTCCTTATCATGGAGGGAGAAGCGAAATCATAGTTGGTAAAGCGTTGGAAGACGGGTATAGGGAGAAGGTATATCTTGCAACTAAGTGCCCGGTGTGGTTAGTTAAAAAAGAAAGAGATTTTGACAAATTTCTCAAGCGGCAAGTGAAAAGACTTCAAACGAATCCCGACATTTATTTATTTCATGGGATGAATCAACATCGATTAGAAGTAGTCAAGAAATTCAACTTCATCAATAAAATGGAAGATGCTCGCGATAATGGATTCTATAAATACATTGGCTTTTCCTTTCACGATTCTTTTGAAGTGTTTAAAGATATATTAGATTACCATGATTGGGACTGCTGTCAAATTCAATACAACTATCTCGATATAGATTATCAAGCTGGAAATAAAGGGCTGAAATACGCTGCAAGTAAGAATATCGCAATAATTATCATGGAACCGATTCGTGGAGGAAAATTAGCCGTTACTGATGACCAGTTGAGCGAAAAAACAGAAATTCAAAAAATTCTTGAAAGATCCAAGGTGAAAAGAACAATGGCAGATTGGGCCTTGCAATATGTTTGGAACCACCCTGAAGTTTCAGTCGTGCTGAGTGGCATGAGCTCCATGCAACAAGTCGTGGAAAATATAGAATCAGCTGACAATTCGGGGATTGACAGTTTAACCGAAGAGGAATTGCGCACAATTAAAAAATTAAGAGAAGCATATCGCAGTTACGAAGTAGTGTCTTGTACGAGTTGCAAATATTGCTTGCCATGCCCGAATGATGTAGCAATTCCTAGCGTGTTCGATTTGATAAATGGACTGGCCTATTGGGGCGAGAAGCAAAGAAAGAGACTGTCATCAGTATATCATAGAATGGCAAAAACCCCTGAGGAACTAAAAAAAAGGAAGATGCAAGGTGAAGAACTAGAAGGAGGCGCAGGTTTATGCACGGAATGCGGTGAATGTTTAGAAAAATGCCCACAGCAGATTAACATTCCTGAAATGATAAAAAAGGTTATATCTGTATTTGAAACTGGTCAAGAAATCCCAGATGTTTTCAATTAAATGTTAATGTTTTTTATTTAGAATCATCGATTCATGTTCTCTAATGTTATAATATCTTCCCTAGTGCCGTATATTTCGTCATGTATTTAATAAACAATTTTGAAGGCAGTTATAATACTGTTTAGATCAAAGATCGTCGTATCATATGTTATAAATGACCTGTTGTTTGCCTGTAATAAGGGCTCAACCTTATCCAAGAATTTTTGTTTTATATTTCTTTTATTCGGGTCAAAGTCGGGATCCATTTTATGAAAAAGAAAAACGATTTTTGCTTCGGGGCTTAATTTTTTAATTAATTGAAAAACTGCCATGAAGTACATCGTCGAGGACATGAGTAGGTGAAAATCCTGAATGTCTAGTACATAATAGAAGAAAGAAATCATCACAAAATATTTTTCAGGATTCGCCAAGTATCCATTACGATACATTTCCTGACCGCCAAAATCCCAAACCACGAGATTTTTCTTAAAAAGAGACTTTCTTTTTACACCTACAGTAGGATGCATTTTGGGGGGTGTTGTAGGTTTTTCAGCAGGTTCATGCGTGAGAAAATCCACAATTGTGGTTTTACCCGCATTTTCCATGCCCATTATTACAATTTTTTTCTTTCTTACTATATTTTTTCTCCTCATTTTAATTTTTTAAATTAAATCCTTTTCTTTTAAATTTTTTCCAAAAATTTTTCTTTAAATGCTCTTGACAAAAACCGCTATTGTAATTGTAATAAAGACAAATAACAACTAATAACAATTTTGGATGAACTTTTTTTATAAGTTTTTCAAGGCGTTTTTTTTCAATTAAAATAAAACATTTCATTCATTTTATTACCAATGAAAATTGGTAGCAATACTTTAGCAAACCTCGCAAAGATAAAGAAAAATGTTACAAGTAGGAGAATATCTAGCTATGATATAACTGGGGCGAACATGGATAGTGTTCAAATTAAACCAGGAACTAAATACGAAATATGCAATATTAAAGGTGCTGGTTGCATAAAGCATGTTTGGATGACGCTCGCCTCCCGAGATCCCCTTTATTTGAGAAAAATTATCATTCGCATGTGGTGGGACGACGAAGAAAATCCATCCGTGGAATGCCCTATTGGTGATTTTTTCGGGGTTGGACACGGTAAGTCCGTGAATTTTTGGAGTGCCCCATTGTCAATGGGACCCGAAGATGGAAAAGGTTTCAACTGTTTTTTTCCCATGCCTTTCGAAAAGAGCGCTAGAATTGAAGTTGAGAACGAAACCGATGAGATATACATAAATTACTTTTACATTGATTACGAAGAGTATGACGAATTGGACCCTTCGTATGGCAGATTTCATGCTACATGGAATAGAGAAAATCCCTGTGATGGAAGGGATTACTCAACAATAAGAAGAGGGAAAGTCGATAAATTCATAAGAAAGAATCCAACTCACGAGGGAGATTATGTTATGTTAGAAGCTGAAGGTGAAGGCCTTTATGTGGGATGCCATTTAGATATTCATAACCTTTATGACTCTGAATCTTGGAATTGGCCCGGAGAAGGAGATGACTATATTGTAATCGACGACGGTAAATCAATTCTTTATGGAACGGGTACCGAAGACTATTTCTGCACTTCTTGGTGTCCGACTCAATATTATTGTTCTCCCTATTTTGGGATTCCATTGCCCGGTGGAAAGAATTGGAGTGGTAAGATCTCGTATTACAGATACCACATTGAGGCTCCCATTTATTTTCATAAGAACATCGTCGTAAAAATAGAGCACGGTCATGCAGATCAAAGATCGGACGATTTTTCTTCGACCGCTTACTGGTACCAGACAGAACCTCATAAAAAATTTAAATCGCTCTTACCCATGGAAGAGCGGTTGCCTAGAGATGAACCTAAAGAAGTAGAATAAAAAAACCACTCTTATCTTTTTTTTTCCTTCCTTTTATTTTATGCAAGATATTTTTTTCTCCCTATTTTCGAGAATTTTTTGTGTTTCAATTTTTTCATGTAGTTATAATATTAAATTGAAATAAGGTTAATTAATTAATAATTAAAAATATTAAAAAAAGCATGAAGATGATATAAATGAAAATTGGATATGGAACTTTAGCGGACATCGCAAGGATAAAGAAAAATGTTAAGAGAAAACGAATTTCGAGCTACGATAAATCAGGAGCCAATATTGATACTATTACGATGGACCCAAAAGAGAAACATGAAGCTTGTTATATTAAAGGTGCTGGATGCATAAAACACATTTGGGTGACACTAAGATCAGAAGAGCCGCATTATTTAAGGGAAGTTGTGATTCGCATGTGGTGGGACAACGAAGAAAATCCATCCGTGGAATGCCCTATTGGCGATTTTTTCGGGGTTGGACACGGTAAGTCCGTGAATTTTTGGAGTTTGCCCTTTTCTAACGGACCTCAAGACGGAATGGGATTCAATTGCTGGTTTCCAATGCCCTTTTCTAAAAGCGCAAGAATCGAAGTAGAGAATGCAACTAATAATAATATGATCTTCTACTATTATATCGACTATGAAGAATACGACGAGTTAGACCCCTCTTACGGTAGATTTCACGCTACATGGAATCGTGAAAATCCATGCAAGGGGAGGAATTACGAAAAGATAAAAACCCGCCACATAGATAGATTCTGGAAGAAGAATCCTACTCACGAGAAGGATTACGTAATATTAGAAGCAGAAGGAGAAGGTCATTTTGTAGGATGTCATTTAGATATTCACAATTTGTATCTTCCTAGTAGTCCAGACTTCAACAATTGGCCTGGGGAAGGCGACGATTACATTGAAATTGACGATGGAGAGATTATTCTTTATGGAACTGGTACCGAAGATTATTTCTGCACGGCATGGGGTCCTTATCAATATTATTGTTCTCCTTACTTTGGAATCACTTTACCAGGAGGGGCTCAACATACTGGAAAAATTTCTTATTATCGGTATCACATTGAAGACCCAGTTTATTTTCAAAAAAATATTAAAGTAAAAATCGAGCATGGACACGCTAACGAACGTTCAGACGATTGGACTTCCACAGCTTACTGGTATCAAGCAGAACCTCACAAAAAGTTCAAACTTTTATTACCTAAAGAAGAGAGGTTGCCTCGGGAAGAACCTATAGAAAAACCAAGAGTAACTAATTAATTTTTTTATTGTAAACACTTTAAAAATTCATCATTTTTTTATTTAATGGAATTGAAATAGCTAACTATTTGACATTAGTTTTCAGCACGCGGAAAAAAAACCTAGAAAAAATTTATTATTTTTAAAATTTTTAGTAAATTGAAATATATAATTAATAAGAGGAGAGAAAATGAATTCTATAGAGCGCGTTAGAGCAGCAATTCACTTCAAGAATCCGGAACAGGTCCCCGTCTTTAATGTAGTGAGGGGAGATGTCTTGCCACTCCCCGTAATCTTTTCTAAAAATTGGCGACCTGGTTGGGGAGAAAACGAGATTGGTTTATTTCCGCATGTTGTAAGAGGATATAAATGGGATAGACCTCCTTGGGCAAAAGAAAATCCTGCTCACGAGGGTAATAAATGGCGTAAAATTCCTCACGAGGAAATTGATGAATGGGGATGCATTTGGAACATGTCAGGACGAGAGGATAACATGGGTCATCCGGGAAGAACCTCTTTGCTTGACTGGAATAATCATGAAGATTATCTCTCGAGATATAATACAGATCCAGACGAAAAAAGCAGATATTCAGCTGCGTTGCAACTAAGAGAAAAATTTGGCGCGGACAAATATAGAATGGTTTTATTCAGTAGTTTTGGACCGTCTCAAATTGCCGCTGCCATGAGAGGTTTTGATACTTACCTGATTGACCATTTTAGGCATCCAAAGGAGTTGAAGCGAGTGTTAGAGCACGTAACAGAATTCCACGTGAAGATGATGAAAGCTAGTTTCAAATTCGGTTTAGATCCTCATGGTTTTTGGGTGGTAGATGATTTAGGCGAGCAAAAAGGACCTTTCTTTAGCCCCCGTACATTTAAGACTTTTTACGAACCAGTTTATAAAACAATTTGCGATGAGGCACATGATTTAGGATGCGATGTACATTTACATTGCTGTGGTAAAGTAGACAAGCTAATGCCTTTATTTATAGAATGGGGATTGGATGCGATCGAATTTGACAGCCCGAGAATGAGCGGATATGCGGAATTAAAGCCTTATCGAGGAAAAATAATGTTCTGGGCGTGCGCGAACATCCAATCGATATATACTAAAGGAACTCCAGAGGAAGTAGAAGGGGAAGTTTGGCACATGATGAGAAATCTGGGAACTCCCGAAGGTGGTTTTGGAGCTTACTTTTATCCTACGCCAAGGGATATACAAGCTCCTAGGAAAAACGTGAAGGCTTTTGAAAGAGGGCTCACGAAATACGGCGAATATTCCAAAATTCCCGCCCATTGGTGGACACATCCCACAATAGAAGATTGGAAAGATAATGAAGTGCCACCATTGCCTCCAATAGAGTCCTAATTTTGAAATACCACTTCCAAAGCGTGTGGCTTCCTAATTCAGGGAAAAATGTTCGGCAAGATTCAAGAATCATGGTGGTTTATTGATCTTTTTTCTCAAGCTCAATTCATCTCCCCTTTAAGGAGCAAGTTTTCTTGAGCAGTTATTATCAAATTTCTTTGATGATCATTGAAACATTTTAAAGATCTCTTGCTCTTTTCCAATGTGCGTTGTCACTCGTGTTTAAATACCATCTCAGCAACTTTTCTTTTAATTCGATGATAACATTGGAACAATCCTCGTTGTCTATCAAATTATTTAGTTCTTGTGGGTCCTTAATTAAATCGTAAAGTTCTTCTTTATCGCCACTTCTCATGTTTAATTTCCATTCTTGAGTTCTTATCATGACGGACCTAGCTACCGTGTATTGTTTTTCGTGAGATAAATTTGTCTTCTCGTAATAGATCCCTGCGTATGGAATGTTAGGATTCTTCACGCGAACTTCATGACATTGCGGTTCTCGAGAGTTGTATCCGCCTTCTGCAAATACAGCGTCTCGATGTGTCAATGTATCGTCATTCAACACCGAGATCAAATTTTTTCCAAAATGAGTATACCGTGTTTTTATTTGGGCGATGTTCATGATCGTTGGAAAAAGATCTATTGACTGTACCAAGGTATCGTATATTTTCTTTTTGGGCTTAATACCCGGGATTTTAAATACGAGAGGAATATTTACAAGGCAATCTTGAAACGCGTTTGGCCACTTTTCCGTGAGTCCATAATCTCCAACGAAATCTCCGTGATCTGAAAAGAAGAGAATCGCAGAATTATCGTATTCTCCGATCTCTTTCAATTTGTTGATAACTTGTCCAACTTGGTCATCAATTCTTGTAATCATTCCATAATAAGTAGCAATAATTTCTCTGAAATCTTCTTCGCTTAACTTATCTAATCCATACCTTTCGTGGATCAACCGCATGAATTCCGGCTTGTCATCCAATTCAGAAGGGATTGGAGCAGGTACATCTTTCCTATCGTACATGGAAAAATAAGGTTCCTCAACTGTATAGGGAGGATGGGGAAATCCTAAGGCAATATATAAACAAAATGGCTTATTTGGTTTCGAATCTAGATACTCTAACGATTTTTTAATGGCATTGAAATCCACATCTTTTGCTTGTTGCTGTGTTCTTTCCCCGAAATAAAATGATTTTCTTAAAGGTGAATCTGTTGGAAAAGGATTTAATTTCATCATTTCCTTCAAGTTTTTTAAATTTCCGCTTATATCAAACGCTGAAAGTCTTTTTGTAATACTACCTTTTATGGTCTTCCTAGAGAAAAGATCATTGCGTCCAGTCCAAATGACTTCATATCCACTTTTCTTTAAAAATTTAAATAAATTATCTTCGTGTGGTTCTAATAGTTGGTATAAACTCCTGTGCGAATTTGAATGGACATATTGGCCCGTAAACGTGCAACACCTTGAAGGAGCGCAGACAGGATTGACTACAAATGCGTTCGTAAACGCAACGCCATTAGGATCTTCCGCAAGTTTATCTAAATTTGGTGTTTTTATAATAGGATTATGTTTTCCTCCTAACGAAACCGTATTTCCTCTCATTTCGTCAGCGATGATAATGATGATATTTGGAGGGGGGTTCTTTTCTACCATGTTTAATTCAATATTCATTATACTTAAAAATATTTAAAATTATATTTTTCCAAATCCAAATATTAAAAGTTGATAGAAAACTATTTTTCCATAATTACTAAATAGGTTAATACCTAGGATTATTAGAATGAAAGAAGATTCTATTGTTCAATTACAAGTCGAAGCGTATAATGCTCGGGATCTTGATAAATTCTGCAGTTTTTATTCGGAAGATATCAAAATCCATGAATTTCAATCTAATGAATTATTTTTAGAAGGAATTAAAGAATTGCGCAAGCGGTATTCAAGTTTATTTGAAATGAGTCCTAGTTTGCACTGTGAAATCCGAACTCGCATTATTCACGACAACATTGTCATTGACCAAGAATACGATACAGGATTTAGGGGTGACAATACTAACCAAGCAGTTGTAATGTATGAAATCTTGAATGAAAAAATCACGAGAGTTTGGTTTTTAAAATAGAATGAAAAAAAACTTAATTGTTGATCTACACTCACCGAACAAAATCAACATATATAAATATTTATATTATAAAAATGGTGGTTTTAAATGACATCTAAGATGATTTCTGTAAAGGAGAAAATATATAAGCAATTAGAACAATTAAAAAATCCGGGTGAAAGTTTCTCGGATTTATTAGAAAGATTGATTAAAAACCATAAGAAAGACCCATTGAAACATTTTGGTATAGCAAAACAAATTCCAGTTGATATTTTAGATGACTTTGAAAAGGCAGTTTTAAATTCTAAAAAAGAATTTTCTAAAAATTCTATTACCATATGAAATAAATGTTTATCATGACATTATCAAAAAGAGAAAGAGTGATTAGGACATTAGAACTCGATGATAATATTGACATGCTACCCGTTCACTATTTAGGTTTTGAAAAATCAGCTAGTTCTTATCAGAGATTTCTAAAGACTGATGAGTATAACAAGTATAAAACATTCGTAGAAAACGATTTTTCTAAAGTAAAATATTGTTGGGCAGGTGATATTACTGATTTACGATTCTGGAATGTAGATTGTCATGCAATGGATCCTTGGGGTCCCAAAAAGTATAAAGAAACTACAAAGCGTGCTCCTCCGGAGTATCCCGATTGTTTGATAAGTGCACTTGATGGAAGATTGTGGAAAATGGTTAAACAAGTTGATACTGGCTTAGCTTATCTGTGGTATGTTGATGGGTATTTTCGAACTCCTGAAATTTTACATTCTTACTGGGATAGATTTGGAAAACCTTCGGAGCAAGTCAATGATAAGCTTAATTATTCGTCCCAAATTTGGGAAGGATATGTAGATCGACTAAAAAATTATTTATATCCCATGGTAGCGTTACCTTTAGCTATACATGAATCATTATTTCAAGGGTTGACAATGAGCCGTGTAGCTTATTACATTCGAAAAAACCCCCAATTTATTCATGAAGTTCTAAATGAGTACACTAAATTAAACATTGAAGTTATTAAACGAGTTCATGAAGCAGGAGTAGATATTATTTTTTATTCAGACGATCTAGGGTTTAAAGGGCGCTCAATTTTATCAATTGAACATTTTAAGAAGTTTATTCTACCTTATTATAAAAAATTATATAAAACTTGTGAGCAAAGAGGAATGTTTATTATTCAACATTCTTGTGGATATATTGATAAAAACTTACCTCTTATGGCAGAAGCAGGACTTAATTGCATTCAATCACTTGAACCTGCTGCGGGTGTCGATTTGGGTTACCTAAAGCAAACTCTTGGTGATAAATTAAGTTTCATGGGGGGAATAGATTCAAGTCGGATTCTTAATTTTGGAACACCTAACGACATTGTACAGGAAGTAAAGCGTTGCTTGAAAGTAGCAGGCTATAATGGGGGCTATTTTGTCGGCCCCAGCCATAATATTTTAAATACTCCTTGGGAAAATATTACGGTATTAAGGAATGCAATTGAAAAATATCGAAAATTTCCGTTAAATCTAAATTGAATAAAAAAAGGGAAATATTTAAAATAAGAAAAGTTGATTAGTATTAATCGAAATTTTTTGTAAAAAATTTACAAATTACAAATTAAAAATATCTAAAAATCTAATTTTGGTGTTTTTTATGGTTGAAAATGTTGAAAATGATGAAACTCAAACTTCAAGACATTCTTTTAAGACTTATCTATCTTTTGGTACTTACAATATCCTCTGAACGATTCCAACGGCAACAATGAATCTCTTCATGTTTTTTTATTATCATACGGTTGTCGGTCTTGAACCTATTTTGATCTTGGCTGTTGTTGCTATAAATACAGTGTGGGCTGGTCTTAATGACCCTTTAATTGGGTGGCTAACTGATCGAAATTTTAAGTGGACAAGAAAATGGGGTCGGCGCTTTCCGTGGATAGTAATCGGATTTATTCCACAATCTATATCTTTAATCATGATATTTTCTGCTCCAGAACTCGATCCAGCAAATCCTTTACCAGTGATGCTTTGGCTCTTGCTCTCCCTGTTCGTGTTTGATTTATTTATTACG
>JAUXAJ010000013.1 GCA_030620005.1 Promethearchaeota archaeon
AACGGATGAAGCAATATTATATCTCATGACAATGAAATTAACTAAACGAAAAAAAAGCGCACCTCAATGTAGAGGCTTGAAAAAGGACGGAAGTAGATGTGAAAAGAACATTCGACACCCCTCTGGTTATTGTCACCATCATAGATCGATTATTGGAGTATCTGATTAATATCAACCTTTTGTTCTACCTTTCATTTAAAAAGGAAAAAATAGGGAAGAATTACTTTGTTAAGCTTCCCAAAACTTAATAAAGTTTTTCAAAATTCAGTGATGCAAGTCAAATTAAAAGTGATAAACCCAAATATAATCATGACTTTCGTCGTTTCTCGTCGCCTCCAGCCTTTTTAGGAACGCTTTCTTCTTAGTTATACCTGAAAAAAAGATATAAAAGAATTGATGGAAAACATTTAAATGTAAACATCAAATTAAGATCATTTTTAAAGTTAAAAACAAATCATCAGATTTTTCGAGTGGTCGATATCAATTAAAATGGGATTATCCTATTCATATGTATTAAAATTATGATTTAAATAGATAGAAAGTTATAATTCTAAGAGAAAAAATAATAAGTATTGTGTTCTTTTTAGCAGAAATCTTTATATAATTTTTAAAATTCTATTATAAAATAATTGATTTTGTTGTCCAAAAAACAGTGGGTGAAAATTATTTTTAACGAATGCTTTTATAAAGACAAAATTTACATTCAGAAAATGTCAAAAGACAATAGGAAAGCTCTTTTTGTAGAGGTTCATCAAAGAGACATTAAAACCAATATCTTCAAACCGATTCACAATTTGTTTAAAAATGAGTCACATTTTTTTCCAAAACGGTTTGCGATTTTAGGAGGTTATAAAACGGGAAAAACAGAGTTAGGAAAGTTTATCATTGATAAAATGAAACAACATTACAAGAATTTAATATCGCTGGTAATTAACTCTCAAGAAGTTCAATATAAGGGACTAGACGAAATTAACGACTGGTTATACGAGCAATGGTATCTCCAACTGTTTCAAATCGATAATCCTGAGTTTAAAAAAATTGTTCTTGAGCATTTAAATGAGTTTAAAGAAACGAGGAATCGTGCTCCAGAGAAAGTTCTCGAAAGAATATATTTTATTTGTGAATCGTACAGAAAGTATTTAAAATTACATTCAGATGCCAAGTTCATTGTTGAATTCGATCAGGCAAATGTGATAGAAAACGAGGCTCAATTCACACCATTTTATCAATTTTGGAGAAACTTTCAAGGGTATTGGGAGAACGATTCCTATTTTTCCGAGCTCCCTATTTTTATATTTGTAATTGGTCATAAAAACTGGATTGAATTTGCTGCTTTAAAAGATTCGGTAGGTCGAGGTGTATTCGATATGTGGGTTAACTACAATTATTGGAGCACTCTCGACATTGAAGAGATGTTTAAAAAAAGGTTAATTTTCGGAATTAAGCCTGAATTTCAAGAAGAACTCTTGAATTATTTCTTATGTAGTGGAATAATTGATTATTTCGGCAAAAAATTAGGAAAGGCTAACACAGCAAAATATCTAGATGTTTTTTTTAAAGATTATATCATGAAAATTATAGAGAATTTTCAATACAATAGAGAAAACTTCAAAGATTTCTTAGAATTTTGCAAGAACCAAACTAAAGCGACTAAAAAGGCTGAAGGAAAGTACTTTGTGGAAGTTGAGAGAGCCTTTCACGGAACTCCCGCTCTAGATTACATGCACGTGTTCAGGTTTTTAAGCGATAATCAAAACGAAAAGTGGTTCGATGAGCTTTTTACTTTAATATCAATCTTATACGAAAAAAGAAGAATCTCTTTTGAGTCAAAGGAATTTACTAAGCATAAAAACTTAAGCTATAAATTTATCACGGATAATTTTACTCGAGATGGTAAAAAAGGAACGAAACCAATCTATATTCCTCCATTATTTTTAAATTTCGACAGAGACCTTCTCTTGAACGATGCTTTTCTTGGATGTCTAGAGGCGATTGAAGGCGTGGACAGACACGGTTCGGCTTCTTTGTTGAAAAGGTTCGTAAAGTCCAAGAGATTAAACCATTCTGCGTTTGTTGAAAGTACTGATGGTGAGATGATGAAAACTTTATTAGATGAGATTAAGAATAAAGCTGACAGTATTTTCGATATCGTGCAAAAATGGGTTGTTAATAAAAAGAAAGGAGTAATTAAACAAGGTGAGATTTTAAATAAGGATATATTAACTTCTTTATATAATTTAAAAGATGACGCGTTTAACTTTAATAACCAATACGAAAAAAACTCCACTAATTGGGCGATTTTTGATAGTATAGGTAGAGAAATCGCAAACACGGTGATCAAGGAAACATTCCCCGCTGATTCTTTTATATACTCCATTCTTGACATGCATATCTTTAATGATTTAAACGAAAATATGATGGATGAGAGAACATCAAATATTAGAATGGCTAAATCCGTGAACGAATTGCTTAAAGCATATTACTCTCAATTAGAGTTATACGATACAAGCCCGGAAGAGCTGAAAAAAAGGTCGTTGAAATATACCACTAAAACTATTGAAAAAGAAGAACTTGCTCGTGCTAATGTCTCGGTTTACATTGATGGCCCCAATTCTTTGGGAGAAGATTACGAGGATTCTCTTGATTTGAAAAAATTAGCAAGCTTTGCCCACGAATTGGATGTGAACACTAAACTCTATTATTTTACTAAGCTCAGAGAAATTCGCATTGATAAAGAAGATATTTCTAAAATGGGGTACAAAATAATACAAAGTTACAAAGATATCGACTATTTAGTCATGGATCAAATAAAAGAAAATCTGGACTCTAAAAAGCCTCCTAATATCATAATTTTAGGAACGAAAGACCAGGATTACACCGATTTTATCAAGAATATAAGGAAAGAATACGATGTTAGAGTAATACTGGCGATTCCCTCGGTACTAGGATTATCAAAGTCTCTTAGAGCAGCATTTAAAAAAGTCGATGTAAAGTTTTTTTCCGAAAAGGACCTAAAAGTTGATGTTTACGAATTCGTTAAAGGAAGAGAAGGTAAAATCGTCTCTTGGAATAATGAAGGAAAGGCTTGCTTACCTGATAAATATGGTGAAATCCAGCCAAAAATCGGGGAGAAATGGATATGTGAAATAAGTGTTGAGAAGCAAACTTTTATTATTTTAAAATTAATCCGACCATTTAAGTGAAGGTTATTATATTTATTGAGTAATATTTTATTAATAACAGAAAAAAAAAAATTAAAAAAGAAAAAGAGAATTAATGTTTGTAAATAAGCTTGACATTAAAGAATTCAGAGGAATAAAGAGTTGTAAAAAACCCTTAGAATTTTCAAACTTTAATGTTCTAATTGGAAGAAATAATTCAGGAAAATCAACTATATTAGAGGCTCTATCATTGTTGCCAGCTCATTTTATAAATGATTATATTTCCGGTATGAGCAAAGCTAATTTTCTTCTAAAACTTCATAATAATCAGAAAAGACTTTTATATCTATATGCTGGTAGTTCAGAGCTAAAATATAATCTTAAAGGCAATATAGTAAAATGCGAAATAACAGAAAGAGGATTTACTACTTTTTTTAGAGAGAAACAGACACCTAACATTAATTTTATTGGTAGATACCTTGATACCCCTCCTTTTCAATTAGATAAACTAGTTTTTTTTATTTCCGATACTTCCATTCTTAATGTTTTAGAAAATCGGATGAGAGCTCAAAAAGAAATGATTGTAAAGAAAGGATTTCATATTAAGCTTGCCAAATTCCTTAATAAATGTGTTAATGATGAGTATAGTGAAATTGTATTTCTAGATCCAATTAGCTTAAGAAAAATTTATGCTGATAATAAGGTATATATTGAGTTGAAAGATCTTGGATCGGGTGCTGAAAAAGTAATAAAAATTATGGCTCTATTGGAAGTATTGAATGCAAGACTAGTTATTATGGATGATTTTGAAGCTGGACTGCATCCTTCTCTATTAAAATTATTTCTCAAATGGTTAAAGGAAAAAAATTGCCAGATTGTTATTTCAACTCATAGTATAGATGTGTTATATCATTTAGTTGATATTAATCCCTCGGATACTATGATCTTACAATTGAATAAATCAAATGAAGATATTTTAAATCATAAAGTCTTAACGCTAGAACAGCTTGAAATTTTTCTTAATGCAAATAACGACCCACGTTTATTAGTAGATTTATTAAATATGTAGATTTATGATTTAAATAGTATGAAGTTAATAGACACAGATGACCTAAGAGGGAGGAAGGTTAACTATGCAATCATCACTGGGGATGGGAAGACCGAACTTCGAGTATTGAGAGGATTGTCCCAAAAATTAAATGGGGAAGAAATTATTCTTTATTTTCCACTTATCACAAGTTCAAGAAAAACGGGTTTGTCTGCTCTTAATGCAGTAAAAGAATATCCAAATCTTTATCAAATTAACTCATTAATATTTATTGTTGACAGAGATACTTTTAGTGGAGAACCTCCCGATATTAAAATTAAAGAATATCTAACGAATATCGGCATAGATATTTTAAATATCAATCCTATCAAAGATGCTTATTTAATCAACTGTAAATTTGGTCCCTATAATATTACATTATTTTGCATTATTTTAGGTCCCGAAATTTTCATTGAAGAAGAAATAGCAATTTTGTTTAGGCTTAAATTAGGACAAAAAATTTCCCTATCTGGAGAAAAAAATTATGCTTGGAAGGACCGAGTTAAAAGCAAAATATACAAAATTCTCAGAGAAAGCAACATAAGACTTGAGAATTTAATAAAAAATACAGGAATAAATATCCTTGAACAGGCTTTTCCAAACTTATGTGCAGTTCTAAAAAAAATAGAAGAAGATTTTCATAATAATGCAATGTTACTTTAGGATTAAGTCCTGATCTTTCAAAAGAAGAGAAAGTGTCTTTTGTTGGAAGATTGAAACATCCATTAATTTATAGACACGCAATGCTAATGTTGCGAGAAATTGTAATATCAGACACAAGGATTAAGAAAATTTTAAAACTTTTTTCTCGAAGACCATTACAGATACAGATGGAGATTGAATCATCAATCTAAATAAACTTGCTCAGTTTACCATATTTAGGAAAATCGTCACTCTATTAATACTTAAATATAATGTCTAAATTGATCTAATTATAAATAAATTTGCAATGGTAAGACTCCCCGCATTGCACTGAGTATTCAATGTGAATGTTCTCTTCGAAAAGATTTAGCCAGGTGTCTTAGTTGAGATTAGAATTGATACAATCAATAAATTATCATGCATGGAGATCAACTCGACATGCCAAAAAAAAACAATGAGTTGGGCTTCACGAATAAATATATAGATTTAAATAATATTATGTGAAATAATATTAAACAAGAGACAAATAAAATTTCAACATGAAGATCTTGAGTAATAAAAATCGAGATATTCAAGAAAATTCAAAAATGTACGATTAAAAATTGATGAGGTAAAAGACATGAGTGTAAAATTTGAGATATCGGAAATTCTCGACGAATTTGAGCTTGGCGATAGGGAAAAAAACAATTTGGCTCGTTTGTTTGATTTTACTAACTATTTATTCGATGACGAGAATAATTTAACAAAAACGCAGAATTTGGTTAAAAAAGCTAAGGAGCAATTGATCGAGCGAATTCAAGAAATGTTCGAAGCCGATCTTACTGAAGACGATACGATGTTAAAAAGTGATAGCATCGAAGAATAAAAGGAGGTGGGTAATGTGATAGAATCAATAAGGTTAAAAAATTTCCGCAGACACGAGGACCTTTGCTTGAAATTCAACGAAAAATTCAATCTCATCCACGGTAGGAACAACGCTGGCAAGTCAACCATTTTTTACGGGATTGAATATTGTCTTTTTGGAAACGTGCAAGGGTTCAAAAAGATATCGCAGCTAGCAAGTTTTAAAACTAAGGTGGTTGGAGTGGAACTTGTTTTTAGGAACAAAAACGGCGAGCGCTTCAAGCTTCAGAGGATGCATGAGTTAAAGGGAAAAACTCGCTCTGCCAAGGGGTTTTACACGTTAAAAAAGATCCACGAAGACAACGAAAGCTACTTGTTATCGTCAGATTTCGGAGATCGAGAAGAAGATTTATCATTTAAAGTCAAGGAATTGATTGGCATTTCAAAGCGTTATTTTCAGATGGGGATTCATTTTTATCAAGGAACTGTTCCCGAAATTCTTAGCGGTTCAAAGAAGTTAGACATCGTTTTTGGAATTACCGCCGCTACTACATTAGCAGACACTTTCAAAACCCGAGCCTTGGAATTTGAAAAAAAATTGAAAAATGTTGACACTCTTAGAATCACATTAGAGCAATCAAAGAAGGAAAAAACAGATCAAGAAAAAAAACTTGAATCTCAACAGCAGAAATTGCAAGAAATCCAACAAGAAGTCCAAGACAAGCAAAAGAACCTTGAAAGCTTCCAGAAATTTAGAAAATCTACGGATACTATTTCAAAATCCGTTGAATCTTACGAAAACGCGAAAAGAAGTGTCGAAGACATGAAGCTAAGAGAAGACGTGATGACCAAGGAATTTCAAGAAAGTAACAATAAATACGGGACTAAAGAAAGCTTAAAAAAGAAACTAACTTTTATCAAGAAAAAATTAACAGAAACTAAAAACAAGCAAACTTCGGTCGAATCCAACTCGGAAAATGCTTTAAAAGAGATTAGAGACTTAGAAAAGGGTAAGATAGAAACAGAAAATGCTATTAACCAGCAATTAGAAATTTCAAGTGAATTGAAAGATTTAATAAAAGAAGTAGGACAGAAACTGGATGTTGTAAAAAAATTAGAAACGAAAACAAACGGATTAAAAACCATCTCAAAAAAAATATTAACGCTAGAAAAAGAAAGTGAGGATATACTAGACTTCTTAAGAAATGGAGAACGCGAAAAAGGCGACATTGATGGAATTTTAAAGAGGCGAGAACAAAGTAAGAGCAAGCCTAACTGTGAATATTGTGGGGCGCCTATAGATAGTTCAAAAATTGCTGAAGAAATGAAGACGTTGAAAGAAAAATTAAAAAAAATTCAGGATCAACTTAAATCAAACGAAGACAAGGAAGAAAAAGTGAAAAACGAGTTAAAAAGTTTAAGGGATGAAGAAAAGAATCTTAACGACGAGATTACCGACGTAAAAGCTTTTTTTCAAAGGATTGAGAGTTTAGAGGAAAGAAAAGCAAAGGTTTCGTCTGAAGTTGATTTAGATGAGAGATTGAGATTGATAGGAGCTTCCATTCAGGAAAAGGAAAAAATCCTGGAAATAGAAAAAAAACAATTGAAAGAATTACGAGATAAAGAAGTGGAGATTGAAGCCGAATTACACGATATTGAGATGCAATTAAACCGATTAGAAGAATACGAAACGAAATTGAAGAAATTTGAGTCTGAAATCAAGGCAGCAGAAAATTCTTTGAAAACCAAGCATGAAAGCCTTGTAAATACTTTTAATCAAGCGAAACAAGCGATAGAGGGGAAGATTAAAGAAATTTCGGCGTCTGAGGGTCAAGAAAGCCAAAAATCGTTTATCGACGCTTTAACTTTAATAGCCGAAAAAATGAATATTGACGCGGGGATAATATCGTTAGAAAGCATGGTTAAAATCAGGGATGAACTAAAAGAATTGGTGATCACGAAGATTTCTGAAATTAACACCGTTCTAAGTCATTTAAACTCGGGTCAAGACGAAATTAAAAGAAATATTGAAGAAATCAAGAAGCAAATCATCAAGTTAGACAAGCAAATAGCAAAAATAGAAAAAGAAATGTTAATTTTAAAAAAGAAGAAAGATTTAGCAGATAAATATAGAAATTTTCAACATGTCTTCGGGGAAGTTCAAAATATCATCCGAAAAAACGCTTCCAAACTTCTTGAGAAACAAATAATGGAGTTACATCGTAAATTATCTTCTGACGACGAGTTTGAAGCAGTAATCATAGATATCGAGAATTATAGCCTTTCAATAGTGCCTAAAGGCATGGCGTTGGACGAATTTTATCCTGCCATGGTATATCAAGGAGGAGGTCATAAATTAATTCTAGGACTTGCTTATAAAATAGCTCTTGGAAGTTTAATCGGAAACTCCCCGTTCCTATTGATAGACGAACCAACAGAATTCATGGACGATGAAAACCGAGTGTCATTGTTGTCGAATATTGACTCAATTTCGGAAAAAACTCAAGTATTGTTAATAACTCATCAAAATATTGAAAAAATAAATTGCAAAAATAAAATTAAAGTCGAGAAATGATTTAAAAAGAAGTGATTTCAAGTGTGTGCGAAAAAAGCTCCAAGCGAAAAAGCACCCGTAGAAATGGGCGTAACCCAAGTCGTAAAAGAATTAAAAAATGAATTCGAAGAAATTTTTCTAGGTGTTGTGAAAATTATTGAACCGATTTTATTAAGTGCAAGAAATTCGGTCCAAGATTACGCTTCCATGGACGATTATCAAAGGAGGTTTTCAATGAATTTTTTGAAGGAAATAATGTTGATGTTAAAAAACGACGAGCTTGATCAACGAGATTTCTTCTTGGAGGCAATGAAAAAAAACAAGTTTTGGGCCCCTTTAGCGAAAGTCATCTTAGTAAAAAGGATAGACGAGTTAAAAAAATGTAAGGTGTTAAAAAAGGGTAGAAAATACAACATCACGGGTTTAAAAGAAACTTTCTTCGGTAAGTACATCGCTGACAAGCTGGGTTTTACTCGGAGGAGCGTGATTGACGAGAAGGAATACGCAAGTATTACCACCGCTATTAAAAAACTAAAATATGAAGTTCCGGTTGTCATACAACCAACTGAAACCGAGAAATTTTTTGAAGAGAAGAAATCTTCGACTTAATGTAAATTGTAAAAGAAAAAAAAAAATATGAGGAAAAAAAATCATGGCAAAAAAACCATCTACAAAACAAGAAGTAAGTTCCATTAATTCCAAGGAATTCTCTGAACTAATGGAGTCTAAAAAGATTGTTGATATAAAGGAAGACATCAACTTGGTCCTAGAAGGTCAATACAAGTACGCGTACGAGGCAATGACGGATGCGTATAACGCGGGTTTATTCGTGGGGATAGTAGGACCTGTTGGATGTGGAAAAACGGCCATTTGTCGCAAATTCGCTTACGATTTGGGGTGTGAATTTTATTGGGTCACTTTCTCTGACCTTGTTCGACCTGCCACTTTAATCGGCTCGTTTGATCCTACTCTCGTGTTCAATTACGGGTTTTCGCCAGACTCGTACATCCCTGGACCGTTCACTCTAGCCGCGCTGAAAGGAGGCGTATTCCTTGCGAACGAGTTAAATAGAGGGGACGAATATGTTCTAAACAGCATGTTGGATGCTATGGAAGAAAAACGACTTTATATTCCGCAACTTAAAACTTGGTTAAAGGTTGACGAAGAGTTCTACGTGATTGCAGCAATGAATCCCTCAGAATTAAGAGGGACGCGAAAACTCCCTTCTGCAATCAAGGACCGGATTAAGGTTTGGATACACATGGGATATCCGCCTCGATCTTTAGAGCAAAAAATAATGGTGGCAAACTGTCAAGAGTATAAACTTTCGGCGTTAACCCAAGAAAAGATCATCGAAATAATGGTACAATGCCGGGACGCTCCTGAAGTTGAAAGACCACCAAGCCTTCGAGCTAGCATTGGTCTGGCGAGATTTGTCTCGGAGCGTGCAAATAGATTAAAAACTACATTGGATAATAAATTAATAGCCGAATCAGCGAAATTAATTTTGCCTGATTCGTTAGAACTTCGTCCTGGAAGAGATGTAAATTCTTTTCTGAAAAAACTACTTATAAAAGTAGTAGGAGTTTCTTGAACCAAATTAAAATCGTATTTAATTAGATGAAAGAACAAGGAGTCAATATGAAATGGAAGAAAGACAAGTTGACACGGGAAATGTAGGCGATTTTCACAATAACATGGTATTAGAATGGAATCCAATTTCCTTTACGGTCGAATTCATTTATCAAATGAGGAGAACTCAAAAAAGGCTTTTAAACATTCCAAGCACTCGACAAGCAGTGGCAATTCCTAAATTACTCACGGCTATGTATTATCGGAAGGGAAATTTAATACCCGACGATTTTCTTAAATCTGCCGTGATTACAACCCCTATTGAAGACCAAGAAATAGCCCATCAAATTGCGTTTGACATTCTTTTTCCTAAAAGTATTGATCCAAAGACTAAAAAAAAAAATAGTGCTACTGCAGATGCTACCACAAAAGACCTCTTGCAGGACGATTCTGATGATTTGGACTTCATGGACGATTTATTGTCAGAAATTGTAGATTCTGGCGTTGATTTGGATGGTTTAGATGTAGATAATGTCGTTGATCAAGCGTTAAAAGACTTCACGGATTTAATGGATTTCATTGACGACCTTTATTCTAGAGCGTCAAGAGACGAAGAACCCTCAAGAAGTCTAGTGGACATTATTGAACAACGAAACGGTTACCCGGATATCATGAAAATGGGAATAAACACTCTCGATATACTTCGCGATTACGTTCACCAAACCATATCGAGAGAATTAAGTAACCTCTCCCCCAGGGACATCGTGTCTTCGGCTAAGCTTGGTTGGGGCTCTGAAATCGCTAATCAATCGACGATTCCTTGGATAAAAGCAACAGCTCAATATTGCTGTAATGACCCCGATTTTCAAAACTTGCTAACAGATATCATGTCCAACGAAGACGTGGGAACTGCGGCAAGAACTGCAAGTTATTTACAACAAGCCGGATTAGATCCAAGTGTCGCAAAGCAATTAGCCAATCAATTGGTGAATAAAGCTCAAGACTTAATTGATATCATGGAAATATCGTTTGTTTTGGAACACATTCCACAATTTGATCGCAACCAAATCTTTTCGAATAGTCTAGACAAGGACATGGGTTCTGCGTTTAACATGACGCGATTGTTGGATCTAAAATTTAAAACGATCATGACGAAAGAATTGTTCGATCAGTGGGCCAAACAAAACCAAAATCCAACTTTACCCGAGCTTTTTGAAGCGCAAGCAGACGCTCCGAAGTGGGGGAAAATGCTTACCGATTGCGTTCACGATCTATTGAACGACATTTTAAGTACAAACGGTAAAGCGTCTTACAACATGGCCGATTTAGCAGGGCATTTAATGCAATTATCCGAAGAATCCGCGTTTGATTCGTGCGTGAAGAGTTTTCAAGACAACGCCGGAATTACTGGCATGAAATCCCTTGAATCTGCTGATACCGCCGAAAAATTTGAAGATTCATTGCGATCTTCTGTAAAGCATCAAGTTCCCATTGACAACTCCAAGGTGTTGGAATTAGGCAAGAAATTAGGTGTTTCCGAGCAAACCATTTTGGAGATATTAGGAGGTAATTACGAACTTCTCAAGTCCATGATGGAAAACAAGGTAGGAAACTTTCAAAGGTATTACAATATCTTGAAAAAACTTAAAAGTTTAACTCCAATTCAAATGCAAGAGCTGATGCAGGCTTCGATAAATTGCGAAAATTTCCAAGGTATGGGCGCGCTTGGTCATTTTAAGTTAAATCAGGCCTTTAATGCCGCCCAACAGTTTGGGTCCTCAGCAGAGCAACAATTAGCAGAATCACTTTCTGCAGGCCCAGGCGATAATTTGTTGCTTCAATGGTTCACGCATCGAAATAACATTCCGAGAAAGTTAAAAAGTTTTGTTAGGAACTTAGTTAAAGACGCTTTAATAAAAATTGCGCTGAACATGATTTCAAATCAGCGCGGAAGTGGCGAAAAGGGATTAATACCGAGTAATAAACTCAGAATTTTTATCGATGGCGACGATATGGACATGATCGACATAGATGCTTCCATTGAAAACATAGTGATGCAAGGAAAATCGTTAGACATGATAACGATAGACGATTTAATGGTCACTGAAACGGAAAAAGGAAGGGTTTCGATATGCTTTCTCTTGGACATCTCGGGCTCAATGAGTGGCATGAAATTAGCAGCTTGTTCGATCGCAGTAATGGTTTTGATCGGAACTTTACGAGCGGAAGAAGTTGCAATTTGCTTTTTTGAATCAAACACGCACGTAGTTAAAAAATTCGGTGACGAAAAAGATTTAGAAGATTTAGCCGACGAATTGATGGATTTACACGCAAGAGGGGGCACGAGAGTTCAAGCTGCTTTAAGTTGGGGAGCGGCTCAATTAGAGGAGACCAATACTGAGATGAAAATTTGTTTTTTACTCACGGATTGCGAGTTTTTTGAAAAAGAAAACCAAATAAAGAAAGAACTCGAGAGTTACGTGAATCAAAAGGTCAAGTTTTTATTAGGTGTCAACACTCGCTCGTATTCTAAGCGTTACGCAAAATGGATCTTGGAGACCACCCAGGGGGAAATAGTGTACATTTTAAATATCCCGGACATTCCTAAAGTACTAACGGAAACCTTGGAGAAATTAGTGTAGAGTTACTTTAATAAACTAAAAATCTTTATAAAGCTAAATCCTTATTCAAATAGTGATAAATCATGAGTAAAGTAAAAGAAAAAATAAAAGTTCTTTTGGATAGAATTCCAGACGACATTACATTAGAAGATTTGCAATATTACATTTTTATATTGCAACGATTAGAAAAAGGGGAGCAACAAATTAAGGATGGGAAATTTTATACTTCCGATGAAATGAAAGGATTACTAGAAGAATGGTCGAAAGAGAAATAATATACTCCAAAGACGCAAAAGCGGACATTAAAGGTTTTCGTTATGACGAAAAAGAAGAAAGAATTATAGTCTTCATAGTTTCTCACGGCAGCATGTTAATAGATATGAATAGACTTTAGTTATTATTTGGTTATTTATTTAAAGAATCGTTTCAGAAATATGCGGGAGTAGACCAAACATGTGTAATAACACCCAGATTGTTCCTACAACCAAGGGTATCAAGATTAAGAGAAAACCCGTCAGCGAATTTTTAAGGTTATTTGACGCAAAATTTCAATCATTTTGCGATTTATTTTGCATCTCATATTCCTTTTGAGAATTAATCCAAGCAAACATTTCTTTTTGAAATTGAGGAAAGTCATTGTGGAGCTCGCTTAAACCCTCGAATAACAAATAGTAATCAATGTTACCATGCTGGTGAACCACGAAGTTTCTCGTTTTTACAAGGGATATTACCTTTTCAGCCGTTTCAGGAGTGATAATGTGTAAATCACCCAATTTTTTCATGCAATCGGAATAAGTCTGAGGTGGGGGTTCCTTGACATGAGCTATGATGTGCGTGCAAATATCAAGGAGGATTTGACTTAAAATTTCGAAAATTCGCTCAGCCTGCAATTGGAGGTCTATGTCTTTCTCTAGATCTTTTGAAGTTTTTGAAATAAGTTCCTCTAATTTGGTCCAGTATTTCTTGCTAGAAAGAAATTTTTCGCGAATCCAAAAAGCGTCTATTGAGATTTTAATCACCCCGATTTGGAAATGTATTCAGATTGATCAATCAAATTCCTATACCAAACCATGTGATCGTAGTAAAGAGGGAGTAATTTTTCTAAGAAAAGTGAGCTTATTACTGAATTTTTTTCATATAATAAAACTCCGTTAGTAATGGCCTTAAATTGAACATGAAGAGGAAGGGTTTCTAAAACTAAAATCTCGATTTCCTCAAAGCGAGTCAAATCGGTAGCTTTAACATGTATCCCTGTCAGAAAGTTTAGCTGGATTTTAGAGGTTAATTGTTTGAAGTCAGGTACGGAAATGAAAATATCTATATCACTCCACCAATACTGTTTATCACTAGCCCATGAACCTCCAAGGCATGCAAAATCAACTCCACTTTCTTCAAAAAGAGATCTTAATCCTTCCTTGAGACATCTTGCCATTTCTTGTCCAGTTAAAGGTCTTTCTCCGCTGCGATTTAACATGGTTATTACCTCCGATTCTTAAATGCTATTTATTAATTAAAATTTTTCCTTTATATTTTTTAACATGGTTAAAAAAATCTAATAAACTAATTTATTTCAAATACGTTTGTATTAATGCTTCAGTTAAACATTCAGTTGATTTGAATAATTTGCTTAAGAAAACGTGTTCGTCAGACACATGAGCAATTTCTGCCTTTCCTGGACCATAAAGCACGAACGGTATTGGTTTTCTTGGATTCACATAGACCGCTGCTTCCGTGGCGTATGCTAACCCGATTAAATCCGTTTTAGAAATTTTTTGAAGATTCTGAACGAAAGCATGGTTAATATCATTTTTAGGTGCGGGTAATCGATAAAGTTCTCTAACTTCTAAAGAACAAGGTGCTAAGTTGATGTTCTTTAAACTCTGAATGACTTGATTAGGGTCTTGTTCTGGAATTAGTCTATAATCAAGTTTTAAGCTTGTTTTATCAGGTACCACGTTTGTTGCCGTCCCACCTTCAATCATTCCCACGTTAAGCGTAGAAGTGCCTAAAAACTCATTTCTCTTATCATCCATGCAGTCGTGAAGTTGAGGGATGAGTTTTAGAGCGTATTCAATGGAATTTATCCCTTCGTGGGGCATTGATGCGTGAGCAGATTTTCCATGAATGTCCACGTTTACATGTAAAAGGCCTTTCTCAACAATTCCTACATTCATATCGGTCGGTTCTCCAATGATAATTAAGACTGAATCCTTTAACATTCTTTTTCTGACCATTTGTAATGCCCCCGTCATTCCAACTTCTTCGTCAGCAGTTCCAAGAAAAACAAGAGTATATTTTTCCAAGAACTCGGGAATTTCTTTAAGGTTTTTTATGGCACCTATTAACATGGTTATCCCGCTTTTCATATCTGCCGCACCTCTTCCAAACAATTTATCATCTACGATGTCAGCCGAGAAAGGTTGATGCGCCCATTGTTTGAGATCTCCTACAGGAACAACATCAAGGTGTCCTGATAACACGATCTTTTCTTTTCCGTGACCGATTTTTGAAACGAAATTTTTTAATTCAACACCTCTTTTTTTAAAAGCAAAGATTTCATTGTGAAAGCCTTCTTCTTCTTTAAAAACTTCCGAAATTAAAAAATTTACAATATCATCGGTCTTACCAGGAGGATTTATCGTAGGAAACTGAACGAGGCTTTTTAAGATACTTAAAAGTTCTTCATTTGAAGTTTTTGGCATTTTCATCGTGTTTTTCTTATAATTTTTTTTTAAATTCCAGCAGGTTATCGGGGGGCCAAGCTCGAGAAATGGTACCGTCTTTAATATATCGGAAGTCGCATAATGGAGCTCCGTTCCCGATTGTTTGAGTTCGTGTCAGGCCGTATCCGTATTCTCGAGCCATTGCAAAATCGGCTATGTATACGATTAGCATTAAATGTTCAAAACCCTGGCTTTTATAGAACTCATGAACGCCACATTCAGAATAATCCACGCCCCAGGTAAAAGTTTTGCCGTCACCTTCGACGAAATCAAATACCCAATCGCCCGTGTATTTCCGCGACTTGGAACTTTTGGCCCGTTCTTTTACCTGGTCTATATATTCCTTGCTAAAGATATCGTCTGTGAGGGGCATTACTTTAAAAAAAGCTTCAAATATATTGTAAGTCAACTCGCCTATCTCGTGAAAATCGAGTCCTTCTTTTTCAAAGAGTCGCATGAGAGACAGAAAAATCGCGGCGTTAATAAGGGTGTCAGTTGAACGATTATCTTTCCCTCCTATGTAAGGGATTTGAGGTAAGAGCGTTTCAAAATCCTTTCTCGCTTCCGTGGTTAGCTTTTCAAACTTATCTTCACCGAATTTTTCAATCAGAATGCCTTTCATTATGGCAGTCGCAGCGTCAAATTGCCTCATCAAAATTCTTTTTTTCTTAACATAATAGTTTTTTTCCTTTTCATTTGACATTTCTCTTTTTCACCCGCTTAAGGTAATTAGTTTTTATAACTTTCGCAAAAGAATACCATTGCCTTTAGGCAATCCATAGTCTTTAGGCTATGGTAGTTCAAAACTTGAAATCATATCAGTATACTTTATTGCTAAGCCGTAATAAAATTTAAATCTTCACTATCGAGGAAAAATAGTATTTTCCTAACTTAATTGATACTCTAACTATAAACTTGGACATGTTGTCTTATCCCATCGTTAGAGGGAGTAAGGAAATATTTATATTTTAAAAAGACATCAATATCATTAATTTTAGGTAAAAAAGGGAAATAATTATTACCTTTAAAATATATGGTAGAGAAGTGAAAAAATTGGAACTCAAATGTGGTGTATCCAAACGAGAAATTACTCCCGATTTGAGGGGAGATTTTGGAGATTTTTATATAGCGGGTTATGCTACAATGGAAGCTCCTCGAGTTTCCGGCGTCCATGATCCTCTTTTTGTTCGAGTCATGGTTCTTTCTGATGGAATTACTACGATTGCGTTGATTTCACTCGAAATCGTGGGCATGCTGTTAGAGTTCGGAGATCAGGTGAGATATCGGCTTGAAGCTTACGGTTTTGCCCCAAAAAATGTGTTTGTTTTCGCAACCCATACTCATGCGGGTAGTGACACTTTAGGACTATATGGTCCTATTATTGGAAAATCTGGCATCAATAAACGGTACATGCTATTCATAATGGACAAGATCGTTGAAGCTACAATTGAAGCGGAAAAGAATTTGGTTCCCGTAGAGATGTATCATTCTTATTCGACCCGAAATGACCTCATAGAAAATTATAGGAATCCCGAAATAATTGACGGAAGTTTACATATAGTAAAGTTCAAGTCTGGTGATTCAATTGTAGGGATTATATGGACATTTACAGCCCAACCAGAGATTACTAACAGGGCGAATACTGAAATTTCAGCGGATTATCCCGGTCTTGTTAGTGGAATGATCGAAAAAGAATTTGGTGGCGTTGCACTTTTTGGACTCGGATTAGGCGGGGCCCAATCACCTATTTATTGTGAACATGGTTACGAAAAATTAAGCGAGTATGCTGATGAGTTATATAAAGAAATTCAGAAAATATTTAATGTGGAGAAAAAATTGGAGCCTTCTAACATTGAAGTGCGACATAGAAAAGTCTTATTACCCCTGACTAATGCCAATTTCAAACTGTTAATAGATATTGGATTATTCGATCGTCAATTGATTGATGGGAACATTCCTACAGTAATGAGCAAGGTACGCATAGGGAACTTGCACTTTGTTAACATTCCGGGCGAACCTTTTCCAAGATTGCTTGCCCCCCTCTTTGAGAAGTACGGTAGAAAGGATGATGTATATATAGTATTTAGCGATGTGGAAGAAGAATTAGGATATTACATTCCTTTGGAAGAATACCAGTTGAAACCCATAGAATTTACATTTAGCCCTTTTGAATGGGCAGACGAAGACGATGCCCTCCAATTCAAGGACGATTTAGAAAAACCCCAAAAGTTCGTTGGTCACGAGCTTGAATCTCTTAGCTACGAGGCGGCAGAAGTCGTTAGAAAAACGGTAAAGGAATTGCTCGTTTACAAGACAGTCTTAGCGATTGGTCCTCACGCGGACGATTTGACCATATTCTCGGGAGGGACGCTCAAAAAGTTATCAAGCGAAGGAAATAAATTAATCTGCGTGAGAATTACTGACGACTATGGGGATTGTGTAGGAATCACCAGAGAAAAAGGAATAAAACGTAACCGCAAAGAAGTAGAACGGGCTTACAAGGCATTAGGGGCAGAAGAGACCATTCATTTGGATTACCCGACCGATATCTTGTCAGGAGCAGATTACTTAGAATTGCGAGGAAAATTGATTTATTTGATGCGAAAATACAAGCCAGACCTGGTGGTATCGTTTGATTTAAATGGAACTGACGAAGAAAACATGGATCACATAATTACAGCAAGGGCAGTAAACGAAGCTTGTTGGCAATCAAGTTTCGATTTATTTTATCCAGAACATTTTGAAGAAGGTTTAGAAATTCACGCTGTTGGAGAAAGGTACTTATTTGCGCGAAATCCAACCATTGTTAATTTTCACGTGGATATTACAGATTACATTGAATACAAAATAAAAGCGATTTCCGAACACAAAACGGTCCTTAAGAACTTTTTCCATCAATACAAGTTATTAGCACGCGCCAACCGCCTCTATATTGAATTATTGGAGGAAGACGTGCCAAACGCAATCAGGGTGAATTTACTCGCTAAAATAGTATATGGAGACGTTGGTAAAAAATATGGCGTAAAATTTGCGGAAGAATTTAATCGGATTGGCGCTGGTTTCTTGGAAGATCTTGCTGAAGATTAGGAAAAAAGATTTTAAATCAAAAACTATTATTAACTTCTAACGATTGGAAAACTTTTCTGTTTTAGCAATATACTTTGCTATCTTTTCCGCCTCTGAAAATCTTCCTTCTTGAATTAACTCATGAATTAACAATATTTTTTTATTTATTTCTTTTCTCTTTCTCTTAATTTCTTCATTAGACATTGGTTTGACTTGGCCATTATTTAACTTGGCACGTACTTCTTGACGACTTGGTTTTTTATTCGACAATGCTAAATGCCCTATTAATAAAATTTGTTATTGAATTCAAATGTGGGAAGATTAGTAACAGATTGAGAGCGACTCATTATATTAAGAATTAAAGCATAAAAAGTTTCTTGAAAAAATTGAGGTACTAAATATTAATTATTGCTAGTGTATCTTAATAATTAATAATATTGAACTCCTTTATTTTTTAGTGTGGATAGGAATCTTATTGTTTTTCATTTATTTAAAATTTGTTAAAGGTTTTCAAAGCGGAAGAACTAACTGAGATGGATATTATTACATGTACTCTGGAGGTAATGATTTAATGAAAGAAGAAAAATCTCCGAAAGAGATACAAGAAGTTAGAGAAGAGCTTTACATAACGGATAAAGAAAAAAAAGAAAAACTCTTATTTGAGATTAGAAAGAAATATAAGAATGTTTTTGTATAGTATAAGGAAACCGTGTGGGTGGTCTAGCGAAGGATTACCTATTGGTATGCAGATCGTGGGAAAAAGGTTCGATGACATGACAGTTTTGCAGATTTCAAGGGCTTTCGAAGAAATCGCTCCATGGCAGGATAAAAAACCCGCATTTGGCAAAAACTATTAAAGTTAAGGTGATAGAACTATAATTATAAAATAGTATATATAAAAAAATTCATTAAAAGAATAAAAAATTCGATTTAAAATTATAGAAGGTGATAAAATGAATGATATTGAACCAATAATTCCTACAAAGGAAGATATTTTGTCTTGGATAAAGACAATCTGCGATATGGGGTACAGAAGACCTGGTTCTGAAGGTGATCACAAGGTAGAGGATTTTTTGGTACAAAAAATCAGAGAATTCGGAATCTCAGATATTAAAAAGGATGATATAGAAATTCCACTTTGGGAACCCGAGAGTTGGAAGTTAATAGTAGAAATAGACAATGAAAAAAAAGAGATTCCTTGTTTCTTCATTGTTTTCACGGAATTTACCGGTTCAGAGGGTGTTTCTGGAGAATTAATATATCTTAAAGGCGGAAGAGAAATTGATTTTCAAAAATACGACGTTAATGGAAAGATAGTAGTGATTGATTTTCGTAATCCCCCTTTACAGATTGGCCCCTTGACAAAATTTGCATTATATGTGCATGACCCAAAAAACACGATTCCAGATAAATATTCTCACCCAGCCATATTCATGTTTCTTAACTGGGATTCTTTTTATCGTGCATACGAGAATGGTGCAGTAGGAGTTATTGGTATCCTCAAAGATCATCCAGCAGGAATTAAGGAATATTATTTTCCCGCAGATAATTTCGAAAGTGATCTAAGACCAATTCCCGGTTTATATATAGGACGAGATGATGGAAAAGAATTAAGGAAATTATTTCGTAAAAATATAGATAAGACAATTACAGGTACCATGGTACAAACAGGAAAGAAATCGCAAGGAACAACTTCTAACATACTCGGCTTTATACCGGGAAAAACAGATGATATAATAATCATTTCCTCACATCACGATGCTCCTTTTAATAATGCTGTTCAAGATGCATCAGGGACGGGAGTAATTTTAGCTTTAGCCAAGTATTTTGCTCAATTTCCTCAAGGAACATTCGATAAAACTCTTTTATTCTTATTTACGGGGGGACATTTTTATGAGGAAATTGGTAGTAAGGCATTTATTGAAAAATATAAAAATGACTTGCTTCCTAAGATTGTTACGACAATTCATGTCGAACATATTGGAAAGGAATACTTAGAAAAGGATGGAAAACTGGTTTCTACAGGATATCCTGAACCTCGTGCAATTTTCATGTGTGACAATCCATCCCTCATCTCATTAGTAAAAGATGTTGTTATAAAGCATGATTTACAACGTTTATTGATTTTCCCCACTGATAACCCACTTGAAGTGCCAACCGATGGAGCACCATTTTATTGGGCGAATTTACCAATAATTAGCTATGCAAGTGCTCCCGTGTATATTTATAATCCAATAGACACGATAGATAAATTAGCAATAGAAGAATTCGAGCCCTTGACTAAAGCTTTTATCGATATCGTTCAATCAGTAGATAAAATGTCTCGGAAAGATTTAAGACTAAATTAATTTGCACAAAATATCTATTAAAAATAAAAATGATTTTTAAACCTATAGAATCAAATCATCTTAAAATAGGTTTATTTTTGCCCATCAAAATTCAATTTTGAAAAGATATTATTTAATATAAGATATTATTCATTTTAATATAAGACATATAGATTACATGAGATATAATTAAAAAAAATTGGGAATAAAATGAAAAGTCAAATAAGTTTAGATATTAAAGGAGAAGATATGTTTCAAATTGTAAAAGATTTATGTAATTTTGGAAATCGTCGTTCTGGTACGCCCCCCGCAGACAAAGCAGAAATGTATATTTATGATAAACTGAAGGAAGTAGGATTAGAAAATGTAAAATTGGAAAGAATAAATTTTGAAAGATGGTGGTCAGAAAAGCACGAACTTACAATCATATCAGAAAATACACCTGGTGTAGCGGAAGATCAAAATATTAGAACATTTCCATCTTGGTATGGTGGATCTACTCCTCCAGAAGGTATTATTGCAGAAGTTGCGTATGTTGGATATGGTACTAAAAGTGACTTTAAAGAGGTTGATGTGAAGGATAAAATTGCTTTAATAGATGGTAAAATGATTCTTAATTTTAGGTCTACTCATGGTCAGGGGGTGTTTGATACTGTAGACATTGCAGAAAAGAAAGGTGCATTAGGAGTAATCTGCATGAATGATTCTCCCTCAGATTCCATAACATACACGATCCTTTTTAATCATTATAGATTACCTACTACACAGAGCCCTCCCTTGCATTCTTTACCTGTACTTTCAATTAATAATCATGATGGAGAATATTTAAAACATCTATGTTCCCGATATAATAAAAAACTAACCGTTAAACTAGTTGAAATCTCAAAAACAGGACCTGCAACCTCCAATACTATAATCGGAATCCTTCCAGGAAAATCTGATGACATCATATTAATAGGGTCTCATACGGACTCAACTTTTACAGGAGCCTTTGATAATGCTGCGGCTAATTCTGGTTTAATTACTTTAGCCAAGTATTATGCTAAAGTACCTCTCGAAAATCGAGAAAAAACAATGATCTTCGTTGGTTGGACAGGACACGAGTGCGATTCAATTGGTTCAAGATTATTTATCAAAATGCATGAAGAAATGCTTTCTAAAATAATAACTTTTATCGAGTTAGATGGATTTGGGTGCAATGGATATTATAACCAATCAGATGGAGGTATTGTTGCCACGGGCTTGGATGAACGCAGGGGTATATTCATAACCGACAATTCAGTTCTTACTTCATTTGCATTAGATGCAGTGATGAAATATAAACTATTACCAGCAGTTTATGTGTCAGCCATAACTCTACCGGTTGGTGATTTTACAGTTTTTATGGATAAAGGAGTTCCATCACTCCTAATCATTGGAAAGCCACCATCATATCACACAGAGCTTGATACTCTCGATATTATTCGCCCGGATCAACTTGAACGTTCAGCCAAGGCTCATATCGAAATAATTAATAGAATTCACGCCACTAGTACTGAAGAAATCAAAAATTCTGATAGAAAACAGTTTGATGTTAACAAATTCATTTCCAGAAAAGAAGATATTAGCAAGCCTTTAGTTTATTTTCATGTAATACCAGAAGTATTAACTGTAGGTGAATTAGCAATTTTTATTCCGTCAGTTATATCAAACCCCGAAAGTATTTTATTATCCTATGAATGGGATTTAGGGGATGGCATGTTCAGTAACAGTCTTATCATGATACATGCATATAGAAAACCAGGAAGTTATAACGTACGTTTTAAAGTAATTGATAATTTTGGAAATTCAGCCATGCAAGAACGAGTAATAAGAGTAGTGGAGAAATTTAAGAAGAAGTAAATATCACATTAGATCCATGGTTAAATCTTCATACAATTTTTTAGAAAAAAGTTCTTAAACAATCTAAAATAAAATTTATAGAAATTAATTTTATTAATTAAGGAAAAAATCATTTATATATACACAAGATTTAGGAATGAATCAATAATGAATGTACTTTTGTGTTGAAAAAGGAAATATTTATAAATAAGATAATCAGATAAATCTATAACAAAAAAAAGTTAAAACCTAATTAAAAATTTAATAGAGGTATCAATAATGAGCGAAACTATGCATTCCAAGAAAACAATGGCATCATATAGTGCCGGATTTTATGTTAATGAATTTATTTCAGCCGTTCTTATATTCATGTTATTTTACTTTTATAATGTCGAAGTTGGATTACCGGCATGGATGACCGGATTAGCTTTAGGAATATATGCTTTATGGGATGCGTTTAACGACCCAATGATTGGCTACTTGACTGATCGCCCGTTTCGTTTTACAAAAAAATGGGGTCGGAGGTTTCCATGGATTATAATTGGATATATTCCAATGCTTCTTTCTTTTGTTCTTATTTTTTCACCGCCTAATGTCAACGCACAAGAACAACCATGGGTTATCTTTGGCTGGCTTGTTTTTACATTATGTCTTTTTGACGTTTGTGAGACACTTTTTACTGTTAATTATTATGGCTTATTTCCGGATAAATTTAGAGGAAAGGAAGAACGCTTACAAGTTACTAAAATTGCAGTATCTATAGGAATTATTGGAGTAGTTTTTGGTAATCTATTACCACCAATGATAGTAGTATTTGGAGATGTTGGAACATTCACATCAATGGCTTGGATTTGTGTAACGATTAATTTTTTTTGCTGGTTTTTAATGTTTTACGGTGCAAGAGATGATAAAGAGGCTGTTGAAAACTATCTTGCGAAATATGAAGAACGAGAAAAAGAGCCTTTATTAAATACTCTGAAAAAGACATTTAAGCAAAAAGCTTTTATAGCATTTTTACTTTTTATGTTAACTTACTTCACAGTAACATCTATGGTACAAGCATGCTTTATATATTGGATCAGATTTATCATATTTGGGGAAGCAGGTGATATCTTATATGTAATGGTGATGCTACTTATAGGAACCATAATAGGTCTTTTATTAGCTGCCATATATAATAAAAAAACAGGTGATAATCGCAAAACCTTAATTTATGCATCAGTCGTGTTCATTTTGCTTACATTTATTTTCACTGTAATCGTAGATTTAATGGGTTTGTTAATTCTTGGATTTTTATGGGGGATGGGTCTTGGAGCTTTTTGGGTAATGCGTTATCCCGCTTATGCTGATGTGATTGATGAGGCGATATCTATAACTGGAACACGGCGAGAAGGTTTTTACTTTGGATTTATAGCTTTCATAGGCAATTTAGCGAAGGCACTTCAAGCATTTTTCTTTGGACTCGTCCTTGAGCTCACAGGATTCGTCGAGACCGAAAGTGTACAAACCCCCTTAGCAAATTCTGGAATTTTGCTCCTCTTTGGAGTAATACCAGCAATTATCATGAGCATTGGATTAATAATTTTTTGGAGATTTTACGATATCACTCCAGAAAAATCAAAGAAGATTAAAGAACGTTTAATGGAACTTAATGTATAACTTTATTTATCTAAAAAGAGAAGAATATCAGCTATTTTCATAACAATTGGTATAATAATTTCTTGGAAGTTTTACGGCATTACACCGGAGAAATCAAAATCAATTAAAGAAAAGTTGGTTGGACTTAAATAATTCTTCATTAATTTATAAAATTACCCAGTTTTTCAATTATTTCCCTTTAAATAAATTTTTATTAGTTTTAGAGTAATATCTAATGTATGTTCATCTGTTAAATTCGCTCGTTCATAGGGGGTTTTTTTCAATTCTAAGAACCAATTCCCTTAGAATTTTTCAATTCTAAGACCAATTATTTGGCAAAAACTATTAAAGCTAAGTTGATAGAACTATAATCATATAATAGTTTAATATAAAAAAATTCATTAAAAGAATAAAAAAATCGATTTAAAATTATAGAAGGTGATAAAATGAATGATATTGAACCAATAATTCCTACAAAGGAAGATATTTTGTCTTGGATAAAGACAATCTGCGATATGGGGTACAGAAGACCTGGTTCTGAAGGCGATCGCAAGGTAGAGGATTTTTTGGTACAAAAAATCAGAGAATTCGGAATCTCAGATATTAAAAAGGATGATATAGAAATTCCACTTTGGGAACCCGAGAGTTGGAAGTTAATAATAGAAATAGACGATAAGAAAAAAGAGATTCCCTCTTTCTTCATGGTTTACACGGAATTTACCGGTTCAGATGGTGTTTCTGGAGACTTAATATATCTTAAAGGCGGAAGAGAAATAGATTTTCAAAAATACGACGTTAATGGAAAGATAGTAGTGATTGATTTTCGTAATCCCCCTTTAGCGATTGACTCCTTGTCAAAATTTGCAGTATATGTGCATGACCCAAAAAACACGATTCCAGACAAATATTCTCACCCGGCCACATTCAGGTTATTAAACTGGGATTCTTTTTATCGTGCATACGAGAATGGAGCAGTAGGAGTTATAGGGATCCTTAAAGATCATCCCGCAGGAATTAAGGAATACTTTTTTCCTGCAGATGATGCAGCAAGTGATCCAAGACCAATCCCCGGTTTATATATAGGACGAGATGACGGAAAAGAATTAAGGAAATTATTACGTGAAAGTAAGGGTAAGACAATAAGAGGTAATCTGATTCAAACGGGAAAAAAGTCGCAAGGAATAACTTCTAACGTGTTAGGTTTTATACCGGGAAAAACAGATGATATTATCGTCATTTCTTCTCATCACGATGCTCCTTTTAACAATGCTGTTCAAGATGCATCCGGGACGGGAATTATTTTAGCTTTAGCTAAGTATTTTGCTCAATTTCCTAAAGGAACCTTCGATAAAACGCTATTATTCTTATTCACGGCAGGACATTTTTATGAAGAAATTGGAGGTAAAGCATTTGTTGAAAAACACCAAAATGACCTGATTCCTAAGATTATTACGACAATTCATATCGAACATATTGGAAAGGAATACTTAGAAAAGGATGGAAAATTAGTTTTTACTGGATATCCCGAACCTCATGCGATTTTTGTATCTGAAAGTCCATCCCTCATCTCACTAGTAAAAAATGCCGTTATAAAGCATGATTTACAGCGTTTGTTGATTTTACCAACTAGTAACCCACTGGTAGTGCCAACCGAAGGAGCACCATTTCATGAGGCGAATTTACCAGTAATTAGCATTGCAAGTGCTCCCGTTTATATTTATAATCCAATAGACACGATAGAAAAATTAGCTACAGAAGAATTCGAACCCGTGACTGGAGCTTTTATCGATATCGTTCAATCGTTGGAGAAAATATCCCGAAAAGATTTAAGACTAAACTAATTTGAACTCACTCGCTTTTTGAGTAGTTTTTTTAGCAATTTTAGCAATTTTTTAAGCAATGCAAACGATTGGCATTAAATGTTCGAGACCTTGGCTTTTATAGAACTTATGAACGCCAAAATCAGAATGGTCTTTAACTCAAATAACCGGATTGGTTATAGCAGAGTGTCGCGAAGCATTTCTTACCCTTGAATCGTGGTGGTCGGGCGCTCTTGTCATTTTTTATCCAGAGAGCAAAAAACGACTTGTAATTTGCGTCAAGCTTTTTTAAGGTCATTTGAAGCACTTTTGAATATACCCACTTGTATTCTGGATATTTCTCCTTGATGTTCGGTAATTGATCTTGTTGATCCTTGTAGTTAATGTATTTTCGGTCTTTCTTCGGCTTATTCTTGTTTTCTTTTCTATTTTTCTATAGCTGCCCGTAATGCTAATATATTTTCTCATGAAGTATTTAAGATGTTATGACTTGGCCCTGCAAAATACCCTCCACCTTGAGCTGCTGCTTTAATGCATCTTTTAATTTCTTCTTCGGGGAGAAGAAATGAATGCTCATAAAATGTTTGATTCACCTGAAAATGTTAAACCAATGGGTTTCAACTTTAAAGAATATAAAATTCGAGATGCAAGTCAAATTGATGAAAGATATGACTTTATATCGCTCTCATCGACTTGACAGAACGGTAGTTTATATTACAATCCAATTTTATGTTTTTCTTGTTCGACTAATTCACGCCGTAAAATTTTGCCGGACCCTGATTTTGGAATTTTATCGACGAATTCAACCTCACGAATCTTTTTATAAGCAGAAATCTTTTCAGCAACCCAATTCATGATGTCTTGCTCACTCACTTTACCCTTAGACTCAGGCTTTAAAATAATAAACGCTTTCGGAATTTGACCTACATCAAGTTCTGTGGAGGGTTTTCCAATAACAGCAGCATCAGACACATGCGGATTCTTAAAAAGCAAATCTTCCAATTCAGCAGGTGCGATGCTCCAGCCTTTATACTTTATCATTTCTTTGATACGGTCGACCAAATGCTCGTACTCCTCTTCGTCGATGTAGGCCACATCTCCTGTTCTCAGCCATTTCTCGCCAGTTGCAGGGTCTGTCCAAAACGCGTTCGCAGTAGCTTCAGGTCTTTTCCAATAACCTTTCATGACTTGAGGCCCTTTAATAACCAGTTCTCCGACTTGCCCTCGTTCGGGGAGCTCCTTACCCGTCTCTAAATCGATGATCTTATGAAAAGTATCCGGGATTAACGTTCCTTGAGACTCCATCTTACGGCGATACATGGGATTTGTTGCAACGACCGGAGAGGCTTCAGTTAAACCCCATCCGTGTTGGATGGTGACTTCTTTAGCGTTACACTTCTCTTTTGCAAGCTTGTCAAACCTTTCTAACAGTTCCATGGGGATTGGTGCGGCACCATTGTTAAAAATCTTTAAGTTTGTCCAATCGTAACCTTTTACATTAGGCTCTTCCAGATGTCGGACGACTGCTAAGAATATTGGAGGCACGCACAGGGTAAAGGAAACTTGAAATTTTTCTATGAGTTCACAAAATTCTTTCACTTCGAATCGTGTTATAACTACTTGTGCTGAACCTAGCCAAATTGCTTGGTTCATGCACACATTTAGTCCATAAATGTGATAAAGAGGAAGTACAGTCAATGCAATGTCTAATTCGCTTAATTCGAAAATCTGAGAGATCTGGCCTACATTCGACACCATGTTGTAATGCGTGAGCATGGTTCCTTTTGGCAGACCTGTCGTTCCACTGGTATAAACCAGTGCTGCGAGATCTTCTTTTACATTGAATTTGTATTCAGGAGGGTTTGATTTAGTTCTTGCCATTAGTTCTAAACATCCAATGGTTCCCTCGGGTATTTCTGGTGATCCTGGTCCTTCTTCCTTCCCTTCTAACTCCATTACAATGATATTTTTAAGATTTGTATTATCCTTGATTGCTGCTACATATGGGTATAAAGGCTGATAAACTATAATCGTTTCTGCTCCGGAGTCATTTGCCTCATATTCGACCTCAGTTTCCTTGAATTGGGGATTCATGGGGACCAGAACGGCGCCTGCTTTTTCTAATCCGAAAAATATTATTTCCCACTTGATTGAATTCTGTCCGTATAGGGCAACCCTATCTCCTTTCTTCACCCCTAAGTCTTTTAATGCCGTGGCGAATATATCTACTTGTTCTTTAAATAATTTAAAGGTCATTTCCTTGGGATAAAGGAAAGCTAGTCTGTCTGGGAATCTTTCAGCTGTATCTTCCAAAATTTTATGAACGGGGATTTCAGGATAATAAAGATGACCCCGTTTGTATTTAACCATTATTTTCACCTATTTGAAGTTTTTTTACAGACAAATTTTTGAAATGTATGTTAAAATAATTATCATTAATAATAAAGGAGATTATTAAAAAATATAATTTATTTCTTTTTTGAATAATGGTTTCACATCTTTTTTTCCGTTATTAAGGTAAATATATAAGTTCAACTCTCTTTAATAATAAATAGATGAAGAAGTTAAATGCGTTCGATATTTTCCACAAATTTGAGAATAGTGAGATTGATAAAGCTTCTGCTTTTCATTGTTTAAAATCAATTATAGAGAGCAGTGAGAATGCGCTTTTTAGAATTGAAGCTTTGGAGGTCATGGCTATTATAAAACCTAAAGATGAAGATACTTTCAATTTTATAGAGAATATACTATTATCTGATAAACATTACCAAGTAAGAGCGTTAGCAGCTAAGATTATGATTGAAAATTACCCTAAAAGAGCCTTTAAGCCCATTAAATGGGCTTTGGAGAAAGAAAAAGAGAATTCTTGTGCTGAGTTGATTACAAATTCAATTAAAAAAAGTTCAAATTCTAATTTAAAATCGCTACTTAACTTAAAAGAAGAGATTTAATAATATTATAGAAAAAGAAGTAATAATAAATACATGTCCAAACACAAAACACTAAAATTCAGAAAAAACGAGCAAGCCTGTCAAAAATGTGGCATTTGTGCCGCAATCATTCGATGTCCTGGGGAAGGACAATGTGTTGGCTGTGGAGCTTGTTATAGTGCGTGCCCTTCTGAAGCGTTTTTCGAGTCGCTTGAACCTACAGGGGAAGTAGTTAATGTAATATTAAATGACAAACGCATCAAGGTTCCAAAAGATATTACAGTAAAAGAAGGCATGATTCGTGCCGGGTATGTGTTTTCCAAGGATCCAACAAAGGAGCACCATTTCGCTCCGTGTGAAACCGGTGGTTGTTTCGCCTGTGCTGTGATAATTGATGGTAAATCGAGGACTGCTTGCCACACTAAACTTAAAGAGGGCATGATAATTGAAACGAAAATCCATGAGCAAGTTGAACCTTTACGAATCGTTCACGGATTCCAGCCACATTCAGTTGGTGGCGTTGGAACACCGTGGCAACTGAAGGCGGGATTCGGCTATATTGAAGTGGCGTGTTTCACGGCGGGGTGTAATTTTCGTTGCCCAACGTGTCAAAATTATACTACAACGTACAATTCAAAGATCCCTCCAATAACCCCTTATCAGGCTGCTGCACAATTAACCTTTGTGCGAAATAGATATAAGGTGAACCGAATGGCGATTTCTGGCGGCGAGCCCACTCTTAACAGAAAATGGTTGATTCTATTTTTTCGAGAATTAAAAAAGCTAAACAACGATCCAAAAGCGCGGTTCCATTTGGACACGAACGGAAGCTTATTGACAAGAGATTACATAGACGATTTAATCGAGGCAGGGATCACGGATATTGGTCCGGACTTGAAATCCCACGATCAGAAAATTTTTTCAAAAATCATTGGGATTAGCGACGATGAACTAGTGAAAACCTACATGGAACTCGCTTGGTCTGCGGTGAAATATATTTCAGATAGATATTATCCAGATGACATATTCATGGGAGTGGGGCTTCCCTATAACAAAGATTTTTACCCTAGCTTCGAGCAAGTTCATGAGTGGGGTGTAAGGTTAAGTAAAATCAATCCCGAGCTCCAGACATGCGTCCTTGACTATCGTCCTACTTTTCGGAATAACGAGATAGTCAAGCCTACCGTGGAAGAAATGCTAAAGGTTAAATCAGTGTTAGAAGGGGCGGGATTAAAAAAGGTGATCGTTCAGACGGCTAAAGGACATATCGGTCCGTGAAATGGCATACAATCGCAATAGGTACGACTTATTTCAATAATACTTATAAGTAATATAGTTATTTTAATACTCAATTAATTAATCTTTTAACTTTGGATTACATTTATATCTAAAATTAACTAAGGAGATTATATGGTTGAAAAAAGGATTTTAATTCCTCGAAGTAATGGTGGAAATCTACACGCGGTTTATTTCTTAAGTCGTGGTGAATATTCTAATGGAAGCGATGACAGACTTCCATTCGTGATAATCTGTCATGGTTTTACAGGAGACAAACATGAGTGGGGTCGATTTGATAAGACAGGTAAAGCTCTAAACGAAGCTGGATTTGACTCGTTAATTTTTGATTTTTCTGGATCTGGTGAAAACGAGCGTGAATTCATAACATTGTCAAAGCAGGCTAAAGATCTTGAAGATGTGCACGCTTGGGTAAAAAATGAGGGATATTCCTGGATTGCCGTGATAGGGCTCTCGTTTGGAGGGCTTACTCTATTAGTTGCGGATCTTCCCGGAATCAAAACGCGAGTATTTTGGGCTCCCGCTTTTTATATCAAAAAATATTTTTTACCCGCCATGGAAAAATCTCTGAAAAAGGGACCTCTTAAACTTCCCGCATCAGGAAAGTTCGAACCCATACTCATAGATTACTCGTTCGTAGAAGATATATTAATGTATGATACTATCTCATATCTTCAAAAATTAGAAACTCCGGTATTAGTCATACAAGGCACGAAAGATAAATCTGTCAGGCCTGCTGATACGCGAGAGGCTTATAAACATCTACCTCAAGACGATCATCACGAACTCGTTGAGGTTGAAAAAGCAGCACACAATTTTGATGGAGAACTTTTAACAAGATTTATTGAAGCAACAATTACTTGGCTAAAGAAATATCTTTAATCCAATTATTCGATGTTTATTTAAGTCTTGAAGATTTTAATTAAAGAATTTATATCGTATCCCTTGTCAATTCCACATTTCTTTTCTTCAACGAGACTCATACCATAAAGTTATTTTTTCTCGCATTTTTTTGGATTTTTTCACCGTCCATAATCAAAATATATTTTTTCTCTCATGATTATCTTATTCTTGACATGAAAATTAAAAATGAAGAGAACGAAGAGAAAAAGAAATTAACTCCTGAACAATCTCACGTTCTTCGTCAGAAAGGAACTGAAAGACCGTTTACAGGCAAATATTGGAATAATCACGAAGAAGGAACCTACTTTTGCGCAGGATGTGGGGCTCCATTGTTCGAATCCGAAACAAAATTTGATTCGAGTTCTGGTTGGCCCAGTTTCTTCGCTCCTATAAATGAAGAAAGCATTGAAAAGCAAAGTGATACAAGTCACGGGATGATCAGAACCGAAGTACTTTGTAAGAATTGTGGTGGTCATTTAGGTCACGTTTTTAAGGACGGTCCAAAACCCACTGGATTAAGATACTGCATCAATTCTCTATCTTTAGATTTTAAGCAAATGTGAATTTCCAAAATAAATGAAAAATTTTCCAAATAAATGCAAAACTTTTAAAAAAAATGCAAAATACTCATTTGATTTAAATTTATTCCAATAAATTTGACTTTCATTAAGACATGTAATCCAATTTTTTGTTTCTATTCAACATGTAGTTGCAGAAAACTTGTAGAGCTGGAAAATTGTGCACTAAATAATATCCTCTTGGTTCTTGGAATAAAATCTACATGTTTTAATCGAAACTCATGCTTTTTTATCCAAGTGTCAAATATAATTCTTAAGACGCCTCAAGCAAGATAACGAAATTACTTCCTTGCGCATGATCTCCTTTTACGCTGTCCTCAACCCATACTTGTCCACCATAATTTTCGATTATTTTCTTCACGAGCGACAACCCTATACCCATCCCGCCCGTGCTTCTTACTTTATTATAACTTCTTTCAAAAATGAGTTTTTTACGATCATCAATGATACCTATACCATTGTCCTTAAATTCGATTTTCACAAATCGCATGTTTTTTTCTTTAATTTTTGAAATTTTTATCTTTATCTGAACTCTACCACTATCATTATGAATAACCCCATTGATTAGAATATTTTGGAAAGCGTCATTTAATAGTATTCCCGCTCTTGCGATTATTTTATCTTGTGGGAGATCAATTAGAATAGCGAGTTTATTTTCATGATAATGTCCTTTTATAGTGTTAGTCGCTTTTTCCAGCACAATCTTAACATCCACAGCTTGAATGATTTCTTTCTCCATTTCTATCTCAGAAAGTTTTCGGACGTTCGAGATCAAGGAAGCTCCCCGGTCTACTTGTTTATGTATCGTTTCTATAAGTATTCCTTCCTCTTCGGTTCTATCATGATCGTTCTTCCCCATTTCTATTAATTGTATGGCAGCTTTTATATTATTAAGAAGATTTCCCATATCATGCATTAGTAAATCTTTGAAGAATTCCACTTTTTCATAAGATTCTTTTAAATTCATTTCTGCGTTCTTTTGTTTGGTGATATCTTTAACATGTTCGATTACTCCTATAATCTCACTTTTTTTGTTTCTTAAAGGAAACGATGTAAGGATTATCCAGCCTGTGGGATTCTCTTCTGAGGGATAAGGAACAATCGTGCTTCTTTTTTCTCCGACCTCCATCGCGGGCACGGATGGGCACCAAGGACAAATTTCCTGCCTTTCTTGATAGACTGTGTAGCATTTCTTGCCAAGCAGTGGCATCTGTGATGAGTAGGATTTCTCCATCCACTCATTAACATAGGTAATGTTGAGATCTCGATCTAGAACGCTGATACCATCTTGAATTGCATTAAATACATCTACCATGAATTGCCAGTTCTCTTTTAAATTTTCTTCCGCCTTCTTATGCATTTCTTCTTTTTTCATATTACTTCCTCACATGTATTTATTTTTTGTTATCATCTATAGCTTGTATAACCATCCTTATTACATCTTGAATGTTGAATGGCTTGGTGAGAAATGCTTTTGCTCCCATATTCATGGCCTTCTCTTTAATGGTTGCATCCGCGCTTGCAAAAATAATTTTAACACTTTCATCAATGTGCAAAATCTCGATCATTGCATCGATTCCATTCACAATTGGCATTCGATGATCCATTATTATTACATCGGGCTTGTTTGAACCATCCTTGTATTTTTCAATCGCTTCTTTACCGTTGCTTGCAAACTCAATAATATCATATCCCGCATTAGTTAAAATTAACTTGTAAAGCTTTTGCAAGGAGTAATCATCATCAACAATAAGGATTCCAGTAATTTTTCAACACTAAATGACTTTAATATAGTAAGATATACTATTTTGAATAAATTTTTTTCCTTGATATTATTTACTCTTCCACCGGTGCAAAAAATCTGGACATCCATGGACATCCCCTCTACGTGAAAGTAGGTCGGCAACGGACGATTACAACTGCCCCATATAGGAACAATCGAAGTGGATTTTTACGCTTCTGCCAAAGCAATGTTTCGGGCGGCATTTAAGACATAGAAAATCATAAAAGAAATCATGTGTGCTGCAAGAAGCATTCCCTACATAATTTTATCATCAATTTCTGTTAGCGTGCTTGGCTCTGAGAGTACATCGTTAACATGTGGAATAAAAAAAATTGAAAAATGATTCTATTCCCAGGATATTATAATTTATAAAGTTGAGCTGCGTTTTCGCCAAGAATTTTGTTCATGACCGTAAGTGCCGTGTTATAATTAAAATATTCGGAGTTTATTTTCTCTACTAACATGTCAGTGATCAAGTCTTTCGCAAGTAATAACGAGGCATGGCTATGTTCAATTACGGATTGATCTCCTCCCCAGGCAAAGATTTTATTAGAGGGAACAATTTCCAGCCACATGCTCAGGGCATTTTTATAAGACGAGATGGAAATATCTGAAAGCCAGCACGCATCAAGGTATACATTGGGAAAATACTTGGCTAATACGCCCACTTCATGAATATAAGGAAAGCCTCCATGAAATAAGACAAAGTTGACCTTTGGATATTCCCTAAATAAATTTTCAAGAAGCGTGGGATTCGCGTTATTAATCCTATTAAAGTTATCTGCTTGCAAACCCGTGTGAAATTCAAAAGGGAGCTTGTATTCCGCGCATTTTTCGCATGCAACGTGCATCATGAAATCCTGAAATTTTTTCATATCTGTTGGAGTGGCACGTCTAATCCCGTTATTAAAAATGTTTTGAGCTACAGATTTTTCAACTTTATCATAAGAGATGATCCGTAAATAAGCAAGGGAAGTCTTAACGCCTACGGCTCCATTCCTAGTTGCCATGTCAAAAGCCACGTCCAGAGCGCCGAGGTAATCATCAAAAGTCTCTATCGAGCCATGAGTCAATTTTCTAGCAGCAATCATTCCTCCCATGATTAAGTCATCTACATTCAATATTTGAACCAATCTCTCGTCATTAATAATACCCGTTTTTAATACACATTTTTCGCTAATTTCAAGAAGCATGCGGTGCACGTTCATTAAATCAAGCACTTGAAGTTCCCAATGGACGTGATTTTCATTTTTTTCGGTTATGCGGCTTGAAATCGTTTCCCAGTTAGTGCTTGTGATGTCATCCCCTTCAAGCCCATAAAAGTCTTTTAAGGCTCTAATTACATATCTATAATACACCGTAGTTTTTACGTGTTCCAAGTGCGGGGATAAATTATCCCATGTTACTCTATTACGAGGAATCGCTCTCATTCCCGAGGAGATTAAATCACCGTAGAGATAAGAATAAGTAATAAATCTCACCAAGTTCATTTTCAATCTCTTACTCGGAGTGAATATGGGCAATTCTTTTCCCAAATGCTCATGAGTGTCAACAATCTTAACTTTATTTATTTTTTCACGAATTTCTTGCCACAAATCATCTTTTATCATGATATATCCTAATTAATTGCTAAATCGTAAAAACATTTAAATCTTCACAATTGAAGATGTTTATAGTATTATAAAAGTTATTTTAAATACGTTTTTACTAAGGCTTCCGTTAAAAATTCAGTTGATTTGAATAATTTGCTTAAAGAAACATGTTCATCAGCTACATGAGCAATTTCGGTCTCTCCGGGACCAAAAATCACATAAGGAATTGGTCTTCTTTTATTTACATAAACAGCTGCTTCAGTGGCGCAAGGTAAACCAATTAAATCCGTTTTGGATATATTTTTAAGATTCTGAACAAATTGATGGTTAATATCAGCTTGAGGTCCTGGTAGACTAACAAAATCTCTAACTTCTAAGGAGCAAGGTGAAATGTTGATATTTTTTAAATTCTGAATGATTTGATTTGGATCTTGTTCTGGAATAAATCTATAATCAAGTTTTAAGCTTGTTTTATCAGGTACCACATTCATAGCCGTCCCTCCTTCAATCATTCCAACATTAAGTGTCGAGGTACCTAAAAACTCATTTTTCTTATCTTCAATACAGTCATGGAGGTGTGGAATGAGCTTTAAAGCACATTCGATTGAATTTATTCCTTTATGTGGCATGGCTCCATGAGCAGATCTTCCCCTAATATTAATGTTCACACGTAATATGCCTTTCTCAATAATTGCTAAATTCATATCAGTCGGTTCTGCAATAACAATTAGAATTGAATTCTTTAACACTCTTTTTCTAACCAATTTTAATGCCCCCGTCATTCCAGCTTCTTCGTCAGCAGTTCCAAGAAAAACGATGGTGTATTTTTCCAAAAACTCGGGAATTTCTTTAAGGTTTTTCATGGCGCCTATTAACATGGTTATCCCACTTTTCATATCTGCCGCCCCTCTTCCAAACAATTTGTCATCTACAATATCAGCAGAGAAAGGTTCGTGTTCCCATTGAGTGAGATCTCCGACGGGAACAACGTCAAGGTGTCCAGATAACACGATCTTTTCCTTTCCATTACCAATTTTTGAAACTAAATTTTTAAGTTCAACATCCCCTTTTTCGCTAGCGATGATTTCATTATGAAAGCCCTCTTCTTCTTTAAATACTTCCGAAATTAAAAAATTAACAATTTCATCTGTCTTACCGGGAGGATTTACTGTAGGAATTTGAACAAGTCTTTTTAAAATATTTAAAAGTTCTTTATTAGAAATTCCAGGCATTTTAATCAATATTTTAAATGACTATTTTAATATAAGTCTTTATATCAAATTTATATAATTTATTGCAAAGCCGTAATCCATGATAAAGCCGTCATTACCCAAGATAGGTTAAAGAGAACAAGATTCATTTTTTGTTGTTATCATGACTTATCCTTTTTTTTTGCATGATATATATAGGAATTATTAATGTACAAACAATTATTATTAAGCCAATTATCAAAATATACGTATTGAACGATGTATCAGTATTAGTTTCACTTTCACCTGATTCTACAGGGTATCCAACGTTGGTCCAAGCCGTGATTCCACCAAGCAAGTTATAAACCTTAGTGAATCCTTGTTCTACGAGAATTTCGCTTGCTTGTTCGCTCCTGCTCCCACTTCTGCAATATACTATAATTTCTGTATTCTTGTAATTATTAAGTTCTCCAATTCTAGATTCAAGTACATCAACCGGTATTACAATGGCATCTACCAAATGGCCAGAATTGTATTCAGATTCTGTTCTAACATCTAAAATGACAAGATTAGGATATTTATTCGGGTTATTTATCATTTCATGGGCAGTCTCAACAGAAACATTTTGAAATGACTGTGTTTCAGCAACGCTGAATTTTATAACGCTAAAACTTGGAGAAATAATAGTTAGCAGAAAAATGATGATAATTATTTTGTTTCGATTCTTTTTTGACTTCATTTTTTCATTTTTTTGAGAAAATTTTATTTAATTCATTTTTTTTAAAATGCTTTGTTTTTCCATATTCAGTATCCAATGATTTATTTTTATTCTTTTTGGAGGTTTTTTTTTGCTTTAGGTTTAGCTTTAGGTTTCGGCTTAGATTTCGGTTTGGGTTTTGTTTTAACTTTCTTCTTAGGTGTCGATAGTGTTTTTTGTATAGGTTTTGCTTTAGGTTTAGCTTTAGGTTTAGCTTTAGCTTTAGGTTTAGCTTTAGGTTTAGCTTTAGGTTTCGGCTTAGATTTCGCTTTAGGTTTCGCTTTAGGTTTCGCTTTAGGTTTCGCTTTAGGTTTCGCTTTAGGTTTCGCTTTAGGTTTCCTTTTAGGTGTCAATGATGTTTTTTGTATAGGTTTCGCTTTAGGTTTCGCTTTAGGTTTCGCTTTAGGTTTTGCTTTAGGTTTCGGTTTAGGTTTTGCTTTAGGTTTCGGTTTAGGTTTTACTTTAGGTTTAGCTTTAGGTTTCGCTTTAGGTTTCGCTTTAGGTTTTAC
>JAUXAJ010000213.1 GCA_030620005.1 Promethearchaeota archaeon
CTAAACTCGTTGCCAAGCAAGGGAAAACTGAAGTTTTTTAAGGACATTCAAAAGGTATTCTTCTTGAAAGAAGTGTACTTTAGTTTGGACGCTAAAAACCACAGGTACAATGTGAGCGATACCATATTTCTCAAGAAAGACGGTTCCGTATCGAAAAACGCTTTTTATAGGAGCGTGAGAAAAATATTCGGAGTCGTGATGTATAGCATTTTCGTTTTGGAAGAGCATTGCTCAAGCGAGCCGTCCGGAATTGACCTTGACGACTTTAAAATGTTTTAGTTTTTATCCATTATTTTTTATTTTAAAAAAAAAGCTTTTCAAAACACGTCCAGCTTTGATTTCTTCAAATCAAAAAGCTCAAATTCTTGGGTCTTGAGACCAAAAAGAAGGTATTTGAAGATTAAAGATAGGCATTTTTAAAGGGAGGCGTCCGCCAGCAAGACCTAAAGCTAAGGTCAAAAAAAAACAGGAAAAGGAGGGCGAAATCAGAGTGTAAAAAATTTACACTAACCAAAAGATAAAAATCCAGGGAGCCGACGGAAGCCATGATTTTCACTTTATAACTTTTGATTTTAGTGCCATTTTGTCTTAGAATAATATAAACAACATTTCTTTTTAAATCTTTTTGAGTCGTTCAGTTTTGTTGGATGATTTTTTTTTTATACATGAGGAGTGTAAAACAAGTTTTGATCGTAATGGCAATGTATCCGCCATATAAGAGATATTATCTCTTTATTAAAGATCATATTTATATGGAATGAGGTTGATTATTTTTTTTCTCTCTTTCTTCAAGGATTTTCCTTACGCTGAATAGATCAACAAGTATTATTATATTGTCTTTTTCATACGCTCGGTTTAGACGAGGCGTTCGATCAAGGCCAAGAAGAATTTAAGGTGAGATTCGAAAGCATGTATTCCGATTTGAAAGTGCTCTACGATACCGAGATAAAATGCAAGATGTCGATGGACGGTCAAAAAATTGGCGAACAATTTAAAACTATGGGACAATTTGAAACCGAACCAAATAAACGAGACGCTTGGGTTCCTCTTGAACTTGAAGGAGGAGAAAGTGTTTTAGAATCCGAAATTGAACGTAAACATTTTTTGCTTATTGATTCGTTCTATTTCTTGTCCTTGTTTTCTTCCTATTTTTTCTTTTTCTCGCTTTTTTCTTTTGATGCGATAACACATGGTCGTTCAAGCTTTTTTTAGTGTAAAACTCGTGAAAACAAATAGGACAAGAATGGCTCGGGACAAGGTTATGAAGTATCGGATTCCAGATCTTTCCTTCCAAATAATCGTAAACTTTTAAGTCCGTGAGCCCTACCAGATATTCTCTTAGAATATCAATGAAATTGTGATAAGCCATTATTTTTAAGTGTTTTACATCTCCACTTTCTCGGAAATTAGCCCACTCGTCGACGCATTCTTTTCCCGTGATATCGTTCCATTCAAAGGAAACGTCTTCCAATCTAAGGGAATGTCTATATTTTCCCGATTCGTCAGAATATCTTATGTCATATTTTTGAATGTCTATCCAACCCCCTATATAGATTTTTAGCCAAATTCTTTCAGATCCCTCGTAATTGTAGGCAACTACGGGTTTTTTAAACTTGTAAGCAATGTCTTTGCAAGTTCTGAAAAACTTCTTGTGTTTTGAAGGGTCAATTAACTGATAGATTCGCGCCTTGTTCCCGTAAAGAAATCCCATGGTGGTGATATGTTGACCTCGATCCTTGGTGATGTCTCCCGTGGCTTCTAGATCCATGACTGTAAATGGCGAATGAAACGGTAGCTCGATTTCAACTAAGAAGTATCCTAAATTTTCGTCACGATTTTGATAAAATTTATCAAATAACTCAGTAAAATCCTTGAAAACCCTTTCTTTTGGAAAATATTTATCTGGAAAATCCTTTATCTTACCATCGTGACAGGTTTCACAAAGTGGGCGAAATTCCTTTTTGATGGGATTTTTTTTACAGATCACGCACGTCTTTAACTCGCTCAATCTTCTTTCTTGAACTCTCAACTCGTAAAAGGGATCTCCTTTGGTCCCAATGAATTTAAGTAAATCAGATTTGTTCCTAATCTTGAATTTTTTAGATATGCTCTCAATCAAATCGACTGTCTGTATGATATCTGAATCAGTAAATTGCTTGATAACGAATTTCAAGATGCTGTTTTTTATGAATCCAAAGTATTCTACCAATTGCTCGGTTGAGAACTTTTCAAGATTTCGCTCAATCACCTTCAAATCTCTTATGAATTGATCTTTGTTAACGAGTTGGTGAATAAATTTACCAATGTCCTCAAAATATTTTTCCTTGATGTTCTCAACCGTGTTTTCACCTTGTCTATACTTACAATTCATTTCCATGTAAATAATGCGTTCAACCTTTCTCAATTCATTGATTTGATGGGCGATATTACTCCCTTCTGATTTATATTTCAAGTTCGAACTCGTTTTCCTTAGTTTATCGTAAAGTATTGCTAATTGCTTGTTAGAAAACACATCTATTTGAGAAATAATTTCGTTTAGAAGGTCTATTTGATATTGAAATTCCATTCTATGGAAATTTCGAGCAATGTGATTTCCTAAAATAACCCTGACCTTGCTCAACTCTTTAGGGAGGTTTAGAAGGAGAAATTTGTAATTTTTTAATTTAAACTCAGAATTTTCTTCACGCCCTATGGTTTTTAAAGCTTCTCTGAGTTTTTCTGAGAACTGATCTTTTAATTCAAAAAGGTCTTCAATCAGAGGATCAAGCTGCTTTAAATCGTCCATGTCAGACTCGTCTTGGGAATTGGACATTTTGACACGCTTTAATTTTTATCTTACCGTTTTAATTTCTTTCTATCTCTTATTAAAAGTCGGATAATTTATTATCATAATATTTAATATTTAGATCTTCCATTATTAATCCAAATAGAAGAATAACTCCTTGTTCATTAATAGGTGCATAAACAAACCCTTTAAAATTTATTGGTACACCAACAAATGATTCATCATTAGGCATTTTTTTAATTTTTTTTAAGTTTTTTTTTTGTTCTCTGTAATATAAATGACATGACATTTAGATAAAATTTATCTTTAAAATATTGCTGCAATTGAACTTTTAAAGGATTTTTTAGTTTTTTAATATATTACTTAAAAGTTTTTATAACTGAAACAAACAAATTAGCAGGATTTATAGTAATCTCTATAAAATTGTTTTTGTTATCCCAGATCTCTTCTTTAATTATTGAAGTTTTGGAGGATCTATTAATCCTACCAAAAGGTAATATCATACCATTATGAACAATGCCATTTCTGAATCCAAACCAAAAAGCGTCAGCATAGTCCTTAAAATCTTTATTCGTCTCTTTCTGTGAGAAGCATTTAGATTTCCTATCATAATAATTTAGAAAACCACTATATTTAAAACTACGATCAAATTCGGGAATGTAGCTTTTTAAAAACGATTTAAACTTATTTCCATCCGATTCATAAAGTCCATATTCATATTGACTTAGGAGGTCAATTGTAATGATATTAAGAACCATTAGTATGAAATCATAATGAGGATGTTGTACTAAAAGGATTTGTATTCCTTTTTCTAAATAGAAATTGTTAATCCTATCTTTGAAAATCTTGATTATTTGGTTTAATGATAGCCCATTAAGATTAGTCATTATGGTTTTTCTATTGATATGGCGATTTGGATTAATAACTAATTCTTTATCGTAAAACGGTATAACCATCACTCTCGCTTAAGTTCTTTTTTTGATAATAGATCATCAAGAATAGTTTCAAATTCATTGAAGTCAGATTTAGTAAATAAATTGGTTCCATATAACTCATCTATTTTATTTCTTCTTGCTAAAGCAATAACATAATTCTCTCCAGCAACATAATCGCAATAAGGAAGAGCAAAACAAAAGCTATAAATATCCTGTAAATCATGAGAATTAATCGGATGATCGGGAATTTCATCTAATCCTTTATGTAGAAGATAATAAGTATTAAAAAAAGGTAAATTCTCCAAAAATTCTATAATTTTATCCATGCCTTTACCTAATTCAAATATAGATGGAAGGATTTTATATTTAAGACAAAGAAATGCAATTTTTGGTACAACCATATTAGCAAGAAATTGTGCCATACCAAGTTTTCTCTTATATTTTTTGTCTTTGATTTTTTGACCTTGAGTTCTTAATGCTTCTAATTTTAGAATAGTTATATCTGAAGTATCATTATCTGGATTAAGGTTTAAAATAAAATCTAATACTTGTTCCTCTTTTGAAAAATGTTCTTCAGCTTTTTCTTTCATTAGATCTTTTATTTCTTGATCTAATTTATCACTTCTTATTCCGGGTGCATTACCGTCATGTATCAAATAAAATACTCCCTTTCCTATCGCAGTCTCACGAATATTAATATTAGAAAGCTTCAATTTTTGTCTGATTATATTCTCAACCTCAAATTCTTCAATATAAACAAAAGGTACAAAAGCATAACCTTTTGAAAGAGAAACTATGAATTTTGCTAAACGCTCCCTTCGTCCAACATTGGATTGTTTTCTTGTTTCATAAGCGTTAGTTAAATTAATTGGAATTATTAGCTTATTATTAGCTACAGCTTGCTTAAGTTTTTTCAAGATACTCAAAAGAGTTGGATCTTTAATTTTTCCATAATGAACTTGACCTAAATAAATCCAAAAGTTTTGATCGAGATATAGATATTTAGGATATTGGTTTTTCTGTTTCAATTCTTTTAAATACATATTATTATCTTCTTTTTAAGTTTTTAAATCTTAAAGCTACATATAAAACCTATACTATGATAAAAATCAAAGTTGTTCAAGTAGAGAACTTCCTTTCAATTATAGATACTGGTAAAATACCTATAAATGTAGATAAAATCTCAATAATTCTCGGTCTAAACGGGGCTGGTAAAACATTGATCCTACTTTTGTAAAATTAGCCGATTTTTTTAAATCTAATTATTTTTACCTAAATAAAATTTTGATTTATTGATTAGAAGAAATCCGTTAAATCTCCTGCTTTACTCTAGATAATTCTTTTTCTCTCGTTAATACTCGCTCTAGAACTGTCAATATTCTTTCGTCTTTACACGGTTTAATGATGAAATCCTTCGCACCTTTTTTCACGCCTTCAAGAACTAGTTTTTCCTGTCCTAAAGCGGAAATGATAATAATATTAGCAGTATTATCATATCTGATTAAATCTTCGATAGTTTCAAAACCTCCTTTTTTAGGCATTACTAAGTCTACAGTAACTAAATCTGGCTTAAATATCTTGTATAGATTAATCGCTTCGTTGCCGTTTGATGCTTCCGCAATCACTTCCGCTAAATCTGTTTTATTTATAACTTTTTTCAATAATTTCCTCGCATAAATCGAATCATCAACTATCAAGACTTTCTTTTTATTATTGGACAATAAATTCATCCCGTTTTACATTACTTTCAAATTTAATTTGGAAATTTAATTTAAAAATTTTTGGTTTCTCTTAAGTGAATTCTATTTCCAATGCATTTTTAAAGGGAGGCGTCCGCCAGCAAGACCTAAAGCTAAGGTCAAAACAAAACACTAAAAGGAGGGCGAAATCAGAGTGTAAAAAATTTACACTAACCAAAAGACAAAAATCCAGGGAGCCGACGGAAGCCATGGTTTTCACGTTATAATTCTTGATTTTAGTGCAATTTTGTCTTAAAATAATATAAACAACATTTCTTTTTAAATCTTTTTGAGTCGTTCAGTTTTGCTAGATAATTTTTTTTTATATATACGAGGAGTTTAAAACACGTTTTGATCGTAATGGCAAACGTTAAAAGTGAAAATAAATCCTCAAGGTGGGACCTAAAATACTTGTTAGACCTCGTGCAAACTAGTTTCAGGAAAGGAAACTACGAGGATGCCTTAAAAGCAGCTTTGTTCGGTTTAAACGAGGCGGTCGATCAAAGCCAAGAAGAATGGAGGGAGAGATTCGAAAGCATGCATTCCGAGTTGAAACTGGTCTACGATACTGAGATAAAATGCAAGACGTCGATGAACGGTCAAAAAATTGGCGAACAATTTGAACGAGAAAACTCGTTAGATGGGGACGATCTTGCCGAAGTTAAAGGAATAGAGCAGCGCGCTGCTGGGCTGCTAACGAAAGCGGGAATAACGACCGTCCAACAACTAGCCGATTCTTCGATCGAGGAATTGTCGAGAATCAAGGGTATTGGAACCTTGACCGCGAAAAAGATGCTAGATTCGGTTTCAATTTTCTTAAATTCGGGGATGGAAACCGACTTCGAACTCAAGGACGCGATCCGTGCTAGCGAGAACGGCGCGATTGTCGAGCAAGAATCCCTACGTATCGAACGACCTGAAGAGCCGGAACTCGCTTTAGAACCCTTCGACGACGACCCGGGATGTTTTCAAGATGTTGACGAGGATGCGAAGAATCTCGAAAGCTAGCCGTAAAACGTTAAGCAGCGAAAGAGTGGCAAGTGCGGCGGGGTAGAGCAAGCGCGCGACGCACCAAGCGCTTTAACTGGAAAATATGGCTCGTTCCTGGAGGGTTGAAAAAATGGGGCTTGATACGAGGCAAGGGTTTAGGTTCGCCTATCTCGCCGGATTGATCGCTTTTTATTTCTCGCTATTTGTAGAATGGTATTTGCTAAAAATAGTGAACGCGGGCGGAGAATTAATCGCTTCGTGGGGTTACGATTTTATCAATGGTTTCACTTATTCTCTCTCTGGTGTCCCCTCCCGATTGCTCGTAGGATTCCTTAACGACTAAAAATGCTTAGTCTATTCCCAATTTTTGGAAAAATTTTTTATGTCGTTGTTTAGCGTTTTCGATGAGTCTATCATAAGTAATTAATTCAATATATGCTTTTAGATTTGAATAATATTTATAAAATAATCTCCCTTCTGGTGCTTCAGTCATATCCTCTTTCTTAATATGGTTTTCGAGATTTTTAGTATCATCACATAATGCATAACCATAATATCTAGTTTTTTTACCAGTTCGTAAATTTAAATCTTTAATTTTTTTATCCTCAATTTCAATAATATAATCCTTTATCTGTTCAACTGGTTTATTGTTTATACTATTTTCTTGAGGTCTTTTGAACTCAATTATGGAAATATTTGATGCAAAATTACTTTTTTCGTCTGAACAGATAATCATAATATCTGGGCGTTGCTGATTTGTATTTCCAAATGTTTGATTGAGTCTAATATCGGATTTTGCTATAGTATGAAATGCTAATTTTTCATCAAGTATCCATAGATTATGATCCTCATCATCAAGCTGATCTGATGTTGCTTTTCTTGGAAATATTATATCGTGAATTATATCCTCTTTTTCGTAGTTATTATCTGAAGTTAACTTTATCTTTTCTTCTAATAATTCAATAATTTTTCGACGACTAATTATATAACCAATTAAATCGTCTTTTTTCTCCTTATCTATCTTAGAAAGTATTTTATCTATTTCTTCTTTAAATCCCTTTTTACTTTTATCTTGAGTTTTTAAAATTTTTTGGTATTCTTCATTTGTTTTTATATCCAATTCTATTTTGTTCATAGCTAGAGTTTTTAATATTTTATCAGAACTATCATTCAATGTAATTTCCTTAAATATTTCTGCTTCTCTTTCATAAAATGTTCTTCGAAATCTCGGATTATCTTTGATAAATTCAAGTATTTGTTTCTTTTTCTTCACATTTGCTCGTTTAATATCATCTTTAAGATAATTTCTTATCTTCTTATTTGTTGCATTCTTTATACTTTCCATATGTAAGGGATATTTCTTAATAAAATAATCAAGATTTGCAGTTTCTGGAATTTCAAATTTTAATCTTGAAGGATGAACATTTATATCAAAATAATCGCTAGTTACATAAGCACAATAGTAAAAAATTTCGTTTAAATTCTTAATATCTTCAAAAAAACGATATTTCTCTGAAAGGACATCACGATTATTGCCACAAAAAACTACTCTATTAACATTGTTATATGTATCTTTTAATTTAATATGAAATAATCTAAATTTCTGATCTGAAATTGAAAATTCTTCTTTATCAATCTCATTTTTAATATCATCAAATTCTTGATCTAAGTCTATTTCTTTTTCCCCATCAAAGACAACTATTTTTGGAGCGTTTTGTGTAAGATAATAAGATAAACAATGTTCTAAAATCCTCTGAGCAATTTTTTCAGTTCTTTTATATGCTGTTTTTAAATCACGATATTCATTTTTAAATCCTTTTAAATATACGACTGTTTTTTTAGGTAAATTTACATTTTCTTTATATTCAATTTGATTTATCCTATTTTCAATGCTAAATGTGAATTCTCTTCTACATTTAATTTTGTCTAAATTAAAAACGCTTGAAATTTCTACTTTATCAAAGGCTTTTAACCAATAAAAACGACCTATACCTTTTCCGCCCTTTTCTGCTTTAATAGTTGTGTTTGCTATGTGAAAGTATTCATAATTCTTCTCATCGAATCCGATTCCATCATCCTCAATTTTAAATCCATAAATAAAAGATTTTGATTCATTTCCTTCTAAATTGAGTTGTCTTCTGATTATTTCTATAGTAATTTTTCCTCTATGATTAGCTTCTTCCTGTTCAATCGCATCAATAGAATTTATTATCGCTTCAAATAAGGGAAGTAATGCTTCTTTTCTTAAGTCGCTATCTGGCATATTATTTATTTTGCCTTTTAAATCAACGGTTAATAAGAACTCTTGTTTCTTTTCCATTTATTTTTCATCAATCATTTTGAAATTTAGTTTTATAGTATGATAATAGTAGGATTGATTATTAAGATTTAATATTAAGGAGTGTATTAAATAATCAAGCTCAAATTGTTTATTTTAGTAAAAGTTGATAAAGTATTATTTATCTTAATTTATTTGAAGAAATTTAATATTCGTGCATTCAAAATGCACGAAGAGTCCTTGGACGATCGGAAGATCGTGTCGATAAATTCAAGGTCCTTTCTTTAAGCGTAAGGAACGCGTAAATTTCGAAATAAATCGTAAGCTTTTTTAAGATGGAGGGTTAAATATTGTCCAAGTTACCTTTTTGGTTTATATTATTGGTCTATCTTTACAATACCCCATGACTAATAAAATGAAGATTATAGCACACCCTAGAAGTTCAAAGGCACCAATAGGTAGAAATAAAATTGTAAGGATCATGGTAATGAGTAAACTACCCATTCCAATCCAAAATCCCCATAATAAATTTTTAAAAAGCCCAATTGTGGAAACAATTCTCATTATCGTAAAAGCCCAGAAAAGGGGTGCGAGAGATAAAGGTTGGGTTTCTAAAAGTTGTTGCATTATAGGGAAACTCCAT